>NZ_JAAOHT010000003.1:0-177138 GCF_011440255.1 Haloarcula sp. JP-Z28
TCGAACTCATGGAGACTCACCACAACCGCAAAGTCGACGCCCCGTCGGGAACGGCCAGCAGCATCCTCGACGTAATTCAGGAAGAGCGCGACGTGGAACCAGTGTACGGCCGCGAAGGGCACGCCCCCCGTGAAGACGACGAAATCGGCGTGTTCGCTCGCCGGGCCGGCGACGTTCGCGGGGAGCACGAACTCGTACTGGCCGGCAATGACGAAGTCCTCTCGCTCTCACACCGGGCCGAAGACCGCGGCGTGTTCTCCGCCGGCGCACTCGATGCGGCGGCGTGGCTCGTCGGCCGTGGCGCTGGCTGGTACGAGTTCGGCGACGTTGTCGACGCGTAGCACGGTTGACGCTGTGATCTTCATACCCGATTATACAGCCTAGTACACTACGATAAATATTAGAATTACCCTTATACGTCGCTCTCTGCAACAATCTGGTATGGCTACGAACCAATCCGTCCGACTCCCCGCGTCCGACTGTCCCCGATGTGCAACCTCGTTCGAAGCAACGGCCCCGCGAATCAGTATGTGCCCGGAGTGTGGCTACATTCCCGGTCACGGGGCCGACTGAAGCGGTACTAGCTGCCGCCGGAGCACTGGTGTCTGACTGCGAACCGTTTCGGTCGCAGTACTCGCGGTCGACCGCATTGAGGCATCACCCGGAACAGTGGGGCTTCATGCGGATGGGACGGCGATACGAAGGCTACAGCCGCTCGAACGTCCACTTCTGGTTGTCGCCACCGACGTAGCTGTACTGCTGGACGTTCGCGCCGCTGGTAGACACTCTGAGTCGAAACCCCGACAAGTAATACCATCCGCGAAATAGTGAACCCCATGAGCCTCAAAGCGGACATCGACGACCTCTGGGAGCGGAAACAGGACGGCCTCTCAGCGACCGACGCGACTGACGACCATCTCGACGTACTTGCGGAGTTCCTCACGGCGCTGGAAGCCGGTGAGGTCCGCGCCGCGGAGAAGTCCGGCGGCGAGTGGGAGGCAAACGCCTGGGTCAAACAGGGGATTCTGCTGAACTTCGGCCTCCGCGAGACCGTCGCTCGCGAGTACGGCGGCGTTGACTACCACGATGTACTCCCGCTGCGAGAGACCGCGGACCTCGGCGAGCGCGGGACTCGCAACACGCCGGACGGGACGACCATCCGCCGGGGCGCGTACCTCGGCGAGGACTGTATCATGATGTCGCCCTCCTTCGTCAACATCGGGGCGCACGTCGGCGACGGCACGCTCGTCGACTCCTGTGATACCGTCGGCTCCTGCGCACAGATCGGCGAGAACGTCAAACTCGGCGCAAATACGCTTATCGGCGGCGTGCTCGAACCGGTCGAAAACGCGCCGGTTATCGTCGAGGACGAGGTGTCGCTGGGCGCTGGCTGCCGTGTCACCAGCGGGTTCGTCGTCGGCGAAGGGTCTATTGTCGGCGAGAACACGCTCCTGACACCCCGGATTCCGGTGTACGACCTCGTCGAGGATGAAGTACTGTACGGCGAACTGCCGCCGGAGCGGCGCGCGTTCCAGCGCTTCGTCGACTCCTCGGTCGGTGAGAACGACCTGATCCCCGGCGGGGCGTACAAGCCTGCTGTCGTGGCGACCGATGTGGAGAAGGAGACGCTGGAAGCGACAGAGAGAGAAGACGCGCTTCGGGAGTAGCGAGGCGCGAGCGCCTCGAACAACGAGCGGGGAACGGAGTGACCCGCGAGTAGCGGGGTTCTGAGCGAAGCGAAGAACCTCGGCGGAACGGCGACCGGGGGGAGCCGTGGAGCAGCGAGGGGTACGCGAACCGCGGCTCTCGACAGAGCAACCGTCGTGAGCCGTGAAGTATCGTCTCCGGGTGACGGTGGGCATCGTCACCGGATGTGTTGCTATGGCCGCGCGAACAAGCACTCGTTACCGCGGCGTGAACAATCGTCTGTATATTTGTTACCATACTACAAACCATGTCGCATGAGCCAGAGACATACCGTC
The DNA here is from genome assembly GCF_011440255.1 of Haloarcula sp. JP-Z28. Classification (NCBI taxonomy): domain Archaea; kingdom Methanobacteriati; phylum Methanobacteriota; class Halobacteria; order Halobacteriales; family Haloarculaceae; genus Haloarcula; species Haloarcula sp. JP-Z28. Next base: position 1,983 of record NZ_JAAOHT010000003.1, read on the forward strand.
TCTCGCCTCTCTGCGGTGACGAAGTACAGATGGGTCGCTGGCGGTGTGAGCGGGCTGGTCGCTGGCGTCGGCATGGGCGTCGTGTTCCACGCCGGAGCGAACCTCATGCCGTTTATCGGGGCGCTGTACGGCTGGCCGACCGTGGTCGGCGGATGGGTCGTCCACCTGTTGAACAGCGCCCTCGCCGGCCTGCTGTTCGCGTTCGTCGTTTCCCGGCCGGTGTTTCACAGCCAGATCGAGTCCGTCGGGGAGAGCGTCGCGGCCGGCGTGGTCTTCGCAGCCGCGATTGGTCTGCTCTCGACAGGGTTCTTGCTCCCAGTCTCGATGAGTGCGCTGGGGGTCCAGTCGTTCCCGGAGCCGCTGGTCCCGCTGCCAGGTATGCTCGGGAGCGTCCTCGTCGTGGCGTCGGTCGGCGTCGCCCACCTCGCCTACGGGCTGCTCCTCGGCTGGACCTACGCCGCGGCCAGGGGTCGCAGGGCTCCCGACAGCGTGGCGAGCGAGGCGTGACCGTCGTCGCAACTCCGTCAGCCGGCGTTCACGCCGCAGCGGTGTCGCCGGCGCTCTCATCAAGCGTCGTTTGCCGGCCTCCAGATGGCTCCGCGCCGCGGTTTCGGTATGACTCTCGGAGCGTGAGCGCCAGGGCACCGAGGCCGAGCAGGAACGCGACCAGTTCGAGCAGGCCGCCAAGGACTGGAATCGCGCCGAGGAGAGCGAAGCCGACGAGGCCGACGACGAGCGCGAGCCAGCGGTTTTCCCGGTCGGCGAGCGAGAGCGCCCACGACCCGATGGCGAACTGGCCGTAGACGACCGCGACCCACGCCGTGACCCCGAAGGCGACGGCACCGACGAGCGAGAGCGGGATGCCGACGATGGTGAACAGGAGGACAACGAGGACGACGGGAACGGCGACGAGTGCCAGCAGGCCGACGCCGCCGGACTTGGCCGGGCGCTCCGCGACGTGGCCGGCGACGCGCGCCGAGAACGACGGGAAGATAGCCAGTAGGATCACGCCCAGCAGGAGGTTCACGAACAGGCCGTAGACGACGCCGACCCACGACGGCAGCGCGAACTCACCGAACTCCGGACCGGCGCTGGCGCCGATGCTTTCGTCCCGGACCACACTTCCACCGACCGCGGCCTCGGGGGCGCGGGTGAACGTTGCGGCGTCGTAGCGGACATCGCCGCCGACCGACGCCGTCGGCCCGAGGACAAACTCCTCCGCGCCGGCTTGGACGGTCCCGTCGACTGTCCCGCGAAGCGCGAGGTAGCTCGCGCCCACATCGAGGTTTCCGTCGATCTGTGCCGTCTCACCGATCTCGACTGTGCCGCCGGCGACGCTCACGTCGCCGCCGACGGTGCCGTCGATGCGGACGGTCCCCGCTGCAGCTTCGATGTTGCCGCCCACCTCGCCGGTCTCGGTGACGTGGACGGTTCCCGCTGCGGTTGCGATGTCGCCGGTCACCGTCCCGCGGACGATGACCGTTCCGGCGACCCCCTCGACACTGTCGTACGTCTCGTCAGGTCCGATGACTATCGTTCCACTTGCTCCCTGATACGACTGCGCGGCGACGGTACCAGTCACAGCTGAGAGCAAAACGAGCGAGACGACCGCGAGCGTCGCGACCCGGATGCCACCGCTTGAAAGTCTGGAAGACATACGGCCCAATTATATTGGAAAGATAATAAATATAGGTTGATATTATCGGGCAACGAGAATACTACCCAAGGAGTGTGAATCGGGCTGTACCCGTCCGATCCAAGCGGTCGGTTCGAAACGCGGCGGTGTCGTCGCCAGTGGAGGAGATGACGCTGGAAACGACGAGGACAGGAGCCACACTCAAAGTGTGGCGGAAGCGCGCGAAGCACCGGAACTCAGAACGTGGGCATCGGCTGCTGGGGCTGGACCCGAGCGAGTATTTCTGTATTGACTATCCGACATTTGGGGATAGGTCGACAGTGGTTCCCGACGACGTTCTTCGGGGGTATCCCGGGCGACAGGTCGATTGTAATTTAGCACTGTGTTTGGCACAGCGAAACCAATACTAGTTTCACTACTTCTAAAAACCAGCATTTTGTAATTGCTACTGGCTACACCACCATGCAGATTTAAGTGTTAACGGCATGGAATATTGGTCGTAGATATGTCTAGTGACAGCAAGCAACAAAGCGCCACAGAGCGGAAGTCAGCGATAAAGAAGCGGCACGAACAGGCGGCAAACGAGGTGCTGCCGGATCGGCGGGAACTGTACATCGGTGGCGAATGGGTCCAGAGCAGCGGCGGGGAGACATTCGAAACAATAGACCCGACAACCGGTGAAACGCTTGCAGAAGTGCAAGCCGGCACAGCCGAGGATATTGATAGCGCGGTTGCGGCCGCGTGGAACGCATACGATGAGACGTATAGCGAGCTATCCACAGGCGAACGTCAGGCGATGCTGGACGGTATCGCAGACGCCATTGCGGAGCGAAGCGAGGAGTTCGCAAAGCTCGAAAGTTTAGATAACGGGAAACCGATTACCGAGGCTCGGATCGATATTGACCTCGTTATCGACCACTTCCGGTATTTCGCAGGTCTCGCCCGGTCGGGCGAGGGACGGACTATTGAAACCGACGATAGCCGCCACGTCCAGACACTCCGGGAGCCGTACGGGGTTGTCGGACAGATAATCCCGTGGAACTTCCCGCTCCTGATGGCGGCCTGGAAGCTCGCGCCGGCGTTGTCGGCTGGGAACACGGTCGTACTGAAGCCCGCTGAGGAGACGCCGCTGAGTATTCTCAAACTGATGGAAATCACGGAGGACGTGATTCCAGACGGCGTCGTTAACGTCGTCACCGGGTTCGGCCCGGAAGCAGGAGAGCCACTCTCGAAACACCCTGACATCCGGAAACTAGCATTCACTGGATCGACAGAAATCGGGAGTAAAGTAATGCAAAGCGCCGCCGAAAGCATCACCGACGTGACGCTGGAGCTGGGCGGAAAAAGTCCGCTCGTTGTGTTCCCTGATGCAGACCTGGAACAGGCCGTCCAGACGACGATTACGTCGATCTTCTTTAATACTGGTGAGTGCTGCTGTGCCGGGTCACGGTTGTTCGTGCACGAAGATATCAAAGACGAGTTCCTGGATGAGCTTGCGGCTGCAGCTGAGGACCTGACTGTTGACGACCCACTGCTTGAGTCGACAGACCTCGGCCCGAAAGTGACCGCGGAGCAGGTCGAGCGGACGCTGGGCTACATCGAGGAGGCAGAACGAGAGGGGGCAGCCTTCGTCACTGGGGGAAGTCAGCCGGACGACGAGGCCCTTTCGGATGGGTGCTTCGTCGCGCCGACGCTCATTGACGAGATTGACCACGACAGCAAAGCGGTCCAGGAGGAAATATTCGGCCCGGTTCAGGAAGTATTCAGCTGGAGCGAGTACGATGAGATGATCGAACTGGCTAACGATGTCGACTACGGCCTCGCAGCAGGAGTCCTCACAGAAGACCTCTCGAAGGCACACCAGTGTGCAAAAGACATCGAGGCGGGGAACATCTGGGTCAACACCTACAACGACTTCCCGGCAGGCCAGCCGTTCGGCGGATACAAACAGTCGGGAATCGGTCGAGAGATCGGGCAGGAGACAATCGACCACTACACGCAGACGAAGACGGTGAATATCTCACTCGATTGATGTGACCGTCCCGTTCCCGCATGTCCCGCCCGGACAGATCGAGGCCACCAACGTGTCCATCGCCCCCGACGGGACGAAATACATCGTCCCGTCAGGGATGCACGAGCGACTGTACCGGGCGGTGGTGCCCGACGCTGCTGAGGGAACACTGGACCCCAAAACCGAACTGGCGCTGGCGGGGTGGGTGTCACTGCACACGGATGGGCTGACCAGACGGGTGTACATCGACGCTCCGGATGACTTCGCCGAAGCTGCCGTCGTAAAGCGGTTCGCCCGGTCACACGACGCCGAATCGATTGTCATGGCACGCCACCCAAGCGGCGACGTGACCCGCTGGCAGTCGCCAGGCGCTGTGTCCGTTACCGAACAGTGAACTCGGCAGTCAGCAGTCTGTGCTGTCGCTCAGGGTCAGTCCACCTTACTTAGTACGGCCTTGGATGGACGCTCGCGGCTGGCAACAACGTTGTTTTCAGTCCAGCTACCGACCTGTGGCTATGGATGAGCGAATCGACCCGGACGAACTGCTCGCTGCTGTCGGCTTTGATGCGGACGAGAGCGTGCTAACGCGTCGTCAGGCGGAGGTGCTTGCGCTCCGCGAACATGATATTCGTCAGAGTGATATCGGGGAGTTGCTCGGCACGTCACGTGCGAATATTTCAAGTATCGAGCGCAATGCGAGAGAAAACGTCGAAAAAGCACGCCAGACGGTCGCCTTCGCAAACACCCTGACCGCACCCGTTTGTGTTGACATCGAGGCCGGGACCGATATCTACGATATTCCACCGACGGTGTATGCCGCCTGTGATGAGGCCGGTGTGGAGGTCAATTACGGCTCCTCGAATCTGTTGCAACTCATCGATGACGCCGTCGATGGGGCGATTCAGCAAGACACGGTGCAGGTGCCACTCCGCATCGATGTGACAAACGACGGTGTCGTACACGTTCGAGGGCAGTCGGCAGAACGCACAGAGTGACCGGGGATAGCGTCCGGCAACAGTACTGTTTGCGTGAATCGAAGTACATGGCGCACGTACCAACGCATCGTTGAGTCCCGACAGACGATTGTTGCGTGCAGCGCCGGCCCCAGCTAGGCGTCAGCCAATAGCGAGATGGCCAGTTGGGGCGCTCCGTGTATCGAAACGGAACCCTTGTTAGCCGCCGACACCGTGGTTTCCCCAATGAGCCACGACTCGCCGCCGGTCCGCCGCCTCGCGGACTGGGACCACGAGCGTCTGGAGGCGGTAGCTGCCGAGCACGGCACGCCGCTGTACGTCGTTGACCTCGACCGCGTCGCCGAGAACTACGAGCGGTTCGCCGCGGCGTTTCCCGACGCCCACGTCATGTACGCCGCGAAGGCCCACACCGGTCAGGCCGTCCTGTCGAAACTGCTTGAGACAGGCGCTGACATCGAGTGTGCCGCCTGGGGGGAACTCCAGCGGGCTATCGACGCCGGCGCAGACCCGAACACGCTCCAGTACACGGCCGTCAATCCGCCGGACCGCGACCTCGACCGTGCCGTCGAACTGGCGGCAGAGCACCCCGGGCTGACGATTACGGGGGGCGCGCGGGACACCTTCGACCGCCTCGAAGAGCGGGGCTACGACGGCCGGGTCGCCATCCGCATCAATCCCGGTATCGGGACGGGCCACCACGAGAAGGTCGCGACGGGGAAAGACGCTAAGTTCGGCATTCCCTACGACGAGGTGCCCGAGGTCGCGGCCGACGTGCGCGAGCGGTTCGACCTCGTCGGCCTGCACGCCCACGCCGGCAGCGGCGTCCTTCACGACGACCTCGACGACCACTGTCGGGCCATCGGGAAGGTCGCCGACATGGGCCGAGAAGTCATCGCCGACGGCGCGGAACTGGACTTCGTCGACTTCGGCGGCGGCTTCGGCGTGCCGTACCGAGAAGACGTCGAGCCACTGGACATGGAGGTCGTGGGCGAGAAGGTCCGCGAGGCGGTCGGGGACCTCGACGCGCAGGTCAAACTCGAACCCGGCCGCTACGTCGTCGCCGACGCCGAGTGCATCCTCACCGAGGTCAACACGGTCAAGGAGACGCCGGCGGCGACGGTCGTCGGCGTCGACGCCTCGCTGGCGACGCTCATCCGGCCAGCGATGTTCGGTTCCTACCACCCGATTCGGAACGTCACCGCGCCGGACCGGGAAGCCGAACCGGTGTCCGTTGGTGGTCCGTGCTGTACGAGCGCCGACGTGTTCTGCACTGACCGACCGCTCGCTCGACCCGAGCGAACTGACCTGCTGGCAATCGGCAACGCCGGTGCGTACGGCTACGAACTGGCGAACCAGTTCCACTCCCAGCCACGGCCGGCAGAAGTTGCCTTCGAGGGCGGCGAGACGCGAGTCGTGCGGGAACGCGAGACGCTGGCGGACGTGACCCGCATGGAACGGTAATGGCGTTCGACATCCCATCGTTCCACCGGCGGGCCGTCGAAACGCGGTCAGACGAGCACGTCGACGACATGCGCTCGCTGCTGGTCGACACGCTGGAAGACGCCGGCGAGTACCCGGAGATAGACGACCTCGGGAACGTCGTCGTCTCGCGGGGCGACGACGACGGAACGCATATCCTGCTCAATACGCACATCGACACCGTGCCGCCGCATCTGCCCTACGAGCGGCGGACGGAGCCGCCGGGGCCAGACGAGAGTATTGATGGCTCTGGCGGTGACGGGGACGGCGACATCGTCTGTGGCCGCGGAGCCTGCGACGCGAAAGGGCCGCTCGCGGCACTCCTCGATGCGTTCCTCACCGTGACGCCCGACGACGGCCGGGTCACACTGGCGATTTCTACCGACGAGGAGACGACACAGACCGGCGGCGCACACCTCGCTGACACCATCGACGCTGACGGCTACATCGTCGGCGAGCCGACTGGCCTCGATGTGTGTACGGCCGCCCGCGGCCAGTTCGAGGGGACGGTCACCATCCACGGCGAGAGTGCCCACGCCGCCGACCCCGGCAGCGGCCACAACGCGATTCGGGCTGCCGCGCCGATACTGCAGGCGATGGAGAGTTACGAGGAAAAGAAAGGGCCGGGCGAACACGAAACGCTCGGTTACCCCATTCTCACCCCGTCGATGGTGGAGGGCGGCGAGGCGACCAATCAGGTCCCAGCCGAATGCACTATCACGTTCGACCGGCGGAGCGTCCCGCCGGAGACCAGCGAGTCATTCTGTGCGGACCTGCAGGCCCACCTCGAACAGTGGCTCCCGGAATCGATGGGCCTCACCGTGGACCTCATCCGCCCGGATACGCCGTTTCCCGAGGCGTTTGCGACCGACACCGACGCCGAACTGGTCCGCACACTGCAGGAAGCTAGCGGCGGCGCGGTCCGGCAGTTCGGGGCCGCGACAGAAGCCTCGTATTTTGCAAACAACGGGCCGACTGTGGTGTTCGGCCCCGGCGACCTGAGCGACGAAACAGGTGCTGTCGCGCACTCGAAACGCGAGTACGTCCGGCTCTCGGAAGTTCGAACCGCCGCACGAGCTGTGCGGGAGACAGTCGAACGGCTGGTCTAAGCCACGGCCTCGCCGACGGACTGGCCTACGCTGACCGCCGCTGAACGAGGTCAGAGAGCGCCGTGGTCGCGTCTTCGTCTGTCACGCTGTCGAACTCCTCGTAGTAGTCCGAAGTCGCCTGAAACGCCGCCGGTTTTAGCGGGACGACGACGTCGTCGGCCCACCGCCGCACCTCATCAAGCACGTCCGGCGGTGCGACGGGGGCAGCGGCGATAACCTCGTTCGCACCTGCCTTTCGCAGACGCTGAATTGCGACACGCATCGCCGCCCCCGTCGGAATCCCATCATCGACCAGCAGAACCCGTTTGCCGGCCACGTCAAGCGGCCCCCACGTCTCGCCGTAGTTGACCGCTCGTGACTCAACAGTGTCGCTCGCGTGCGTCTTCGCCTCCTGCACGTACTCCCAGTTCACGTCGAGGAACCGCATCATCGGGCTGTTAATCCACGAGAAGCCGCCCGGCGCGACGGCCCCAATAGTCAACTCAGGGTGGTTTGGCGCGCGTATACGTTGTATGACGATGACATCCATTGGAAGTCCGGTCGCGTCAGCGACCACGTTGCCGACCGGGACGCCGTTCGGTGCGAGCGTGACAACGACATCGCCGGCGACATCCCGCTGGCGCAGCGCGGCTACAAGCTGTTGCGCCGCATCCGAGCGGTCTGTGAACATACCACATTATATGGAATCGTACATCCTAATCGTTCCGGTTAGCTGTCTTCGTGGCTGACGGCCGGCTGAGCAGTCGGTCGCAGTCCTCGTTCTCAGTCCTGCGGTGCCGGCTGGTCCGACTCCTGCCCGAGGTCTAGCGTCTCCTCGACCTGCGTGTACGTCAGGACAAGTCCAACGAACGCGAGCGCGGCACCCGCGGTGAAGGGCGTACTGAACGACCCAAAGTTGTACAGCAGGCCCGACGCCAGCGGCCCAATAGCGACGCCGAGGCCGAACGCCATCGTCAGGACAGACAGCGTCGTTCCGGACCCGCGGGCACCGGCCAGATCACCGGCAAGAGCGAGCGACGGGGCAAACACCAGCGCAACGGCGATGCCCTGAACGAACCGTGCCAGGAGCATGAGCCACGGACCTGTTACGATTCCCTGTGCGAACACCGACGGGACGAGGATGACGAACCCGGCGACGATGAACGGCCGGCGTCCGAACCGGTCGCTCGCCCGCCCGATGGGCACCTGAAAGACGACGTTCGCGATGACGACGGCGGCGAACTGGACGCTGAAAAACAGGGTCGACTCATTCAGCCGCATTCGAACCGGGCCTTCGAGCGTGGCAAACAGCGCGATGGTGGACGCCATCATGAACGTGCCGACACCGAGGACGAACACCGAATCCAGCCCCTCGCCGTCCCGGTCCAGAATCGCTATCGAGAGGTCTTTTCCGGCCTCTGCCTCGAACGGCGGGTCCTGAATCAGCGCCCACACGAGGGCAAGGCTCACAACAGCGCCCAACACGGCGATAGCGAAGGCGGCGGTGAAGCCGGATATCGCGGTCCCGGCGATCCGGTAGGTCACCACGTCGTTCGCGGCGAGTCCGCCGGTGATGACGACGCCAGCGATTATCGGCCCGAAGCCGAAGCCGATGAGCCGGAAGGTGTTGAACACGCCGAAGTTCCCGCCCCGCTCGGCGTCACTCGCGGCGTAGTCGTTGACCAGCGCGACCGTCGCTGGAATCGTAAAGGCTGCGCCAAGGCCCTGGAACGCCCGCGCGGCAAGGACTGTCCAGTACGAAGAGAGGAACGGGTACGCCGCGCTCCCGATAGCGAACAGTACCAGTCCGGTAAGGACGAAAACCCGGCGCTTGCCGGTCCGGTCTGAGAGTCGCCCGGTAAACGGCTGGCCAAAACTGTTCAGCAGACCGAACAGGGAGAGCACCAGTCCGATCAGCGTCTCCGTCTGAAGCGTGAACCCGAGTATCTGCTGGCCGGCAATACCGGCGAGCGACACCTGTCCGCTGGCGATGTACAGGGGGAGAACGATGATGAGAAACGAGTTCCCCAGCGCGTCCGCCATCCGGGCGAACGCGAGCGTCAGAACCCGCGTGTCAGTGCCGAAGACCATCTATCGCCAACGAAGGCGGCCACACTCGTGATAGTTGCGTTTACCGCGGGGGGACGTGTCGACCCGAAAACGGTGTCGACCAGACAGCGCTCCTCAACTGTTGTCGGCCTGCTGCTCCGCGATGCCCGTGTAATCGGTCGGCGTCAGCGCTTCCAGTTCGGCCCGCACCTCGTCGCTCACGTCGAGGTCGGCGAACATATCGTGGAAGTCCTCAATAGTAACCTCGCGGCCCCGCGTCGCCTTCTTCACCTGTTCGTAGGCGTCAGCGTACCCTTCGCGGCGAAGAATCGTCTGGACGGCTTCGCCGATGATCTCTGGCGTCCCAGCCAGGTCGTCGGCCATTACCTGCTCGTTGGGGACGACCTTCGCCAGCCCGTTCTGGCACTTGCTGTAGCCGATGAGACAGTGGGCGAAGGCGGCCCCGATGTTGCGCTTGACCGTCGAGTCAGAGAGGTCCCGCTGGAGCCGGGAGTTTGTGACGTAGTCGCCGAGGAAGCGAAGGTCTGAGTTCGCTTTCGAGAGGTTCCCCTCGCTGTTCTCGAAGTCGATGGGGTTGACCTTGTGAGGCATCGTCGAGGACCCAGTCTCGCCCTCAACGGCCTCCTGCCCGAGATAGCGGTCCGAGACGTACAGCCACACGTCGAGGTCGAGGTCAAGCAAGATGTTGTTCGCGCCCCGGAACGCGTCGAACAGGACCGCGAGGTCGTCACAGGGGTTGACCTGTGTCGTCAGCGGTTCGTGTTCCAGTCCGAGGCCGCCGACGAAGGACTCTGCGAACGTCGGCCAGTCCACGTCAGGGTAGGCGGCGACGTGGGCCGCGTAGGTTCCCGACGCACCGGCGAGCTTTCCGGAGAGGCCCTCAGCAGCACGCTCCACACGACCGATGGCCTGCCCCAGCCGCGAGGCGTAGACCGCCATCTCCTTGCCGAACGTCGTCGGCGTCGCAGGCTGGCCGTGTGTGCGGGCCAGCATCGGCACGTCAGCGTAGGTGTGGGCCATCTCCACCAGCGTATCCCGAATCTCGCGGAGTTCGGGAATCAGCACCTCCTGAGCGGCGGGCTTGACCAGCAGCCGCTGGGCGAGGTTGTTCACGTCCTCGCTGGTCAGCCCGAAGTGAATCCAGTTGGCGGCATCGAGGTCGTCGGGCATACCCAGTCGGATGAAGTACTCGATGGCCTTCACGTCGTGATTGGTCGCCGAATACTCCCCGTACCCCTCAGTTTCGAGTTGCTTGACGACGCTCGCGTCCTCGTCGTCGAACTCCTCGTACAGCGCCCGGAGTGTCGCGCGCTGACCATCGTCGATTGACAATGGTGTGGCGTCGAGGTCGGCAAGCGCGATGAGATACTCGACTTCGACTTCCACGCGGGCGCGCATCAGCGCCCGCTCGCTAGCGTACGGGACGAGCGGTTCGGTGTAGCGGGCGTATCGGCCATCGAGCGGCGAAACAGCGGCCAGTGGCCCTCTCTCGGTCATACCCGAGTGTGCGCGGGAGGCGCGAAAAAGCGTGTCGTTCTCCCGCAACCGCGACGCGGTGTAGTTGCGACGCGTGGCGTGACGGTGGAACGGGGCAGAAACGGGGGTTCGGTAAAAAAGGGGCGCGTCGTTAATTGCTGAACTCGTTGCAGACCGGGATACCGACCGTGTTGTAGTCACTCATCGCGGCCAGTTCGTCGGGCACTTGATGGATGTCGACCGTGTCCTCGACCAGCGCGGTCGGGTCGAGCTTGCTCGATTCCACCATGTCCAGCATTTCGCTGTACCGCGATGGCTGGAGCCCGAGTGACCCCTTGAAATCGATTTCTTTGGCGACGAACTCGTCGGTCGGGAGCGACACCATCCCCGCCTCCTCGCTGGTGGTTAGTCCGATCTGGACGTGCGTCCCGCCTTTGCGGAGCGAGTTTACGGCGTTCTGGCAGGTCGTTGCGATACCGAGGGCGTCTGCGGATACGTCGGCCCCGCCGTCAGTGATGTCCCTGACCGCCTTTGCGGGGTCGTCGACCTCCTGTGCGTTGACAGTGGCGACAGCGCCAAGCTCTTCGGCGCGGTCCAGTTTCTCGTCCATCAGGTCGACGCCGATGACGTTGCCGCCGAGAGCGTTCGCGATATGGACCGCCGAGAGCCCGATGCCACCACAGCCGTGGATGACGACGTCGTCACCAGCACTGACCGGTGCCCGGTGGGCCATCGCGTGGAAGGAAGTCATGAACCGACAGCCCATGCCGGCGGCTGACTCCGCATCGATGTCGTCCGGGAGCGGAACGGCATTGAGGTCGGCGTTGGGAATGTGGACCTCCTCGGCGAACGCGCCGGGTGCCTGGTTCATGAACCCGAGACCGATGTGGTTCTCGCAGATGTTTTCCCGCCCGTTTCGACAGAGGTCGCAGTTCCCGCAGGCGAAGTTGAACGGAATGGCGACCTCCTGTCCCTCCTCGATGTTTTCGACGTCTTCGCCGACAGAGACAATCCGGCCTGTCGGCTCGTGACCGAGGACGTGTGGCGGGTCAGGCCGGTACCCGAACCAGTCCCAGTCCCCCTGCCAGCAGTGCCAGTCGGACCGACAGATACCACAGCCGATGACCTCGGCGACGACACCGTCCGGCTCCGGTTCGGGGCGTTCGACTTCTTGTACTGTTAGCGGCTCCTGAAACTCTTCTAGTAGTACTGCTTGCATTACACTATTAACATAGGATATCTTACTAATGAATATTATGGTTTTTGAGCTACAATATCTTCGCGAGCGAGGAGGTCTGCACCCCTGATACTGTGGTTACTCGGCTGCGTCAATCTAAGTCCAGAATAATTTCAGATAACTGCCGCTGCTGCCGAAGCCGATGACACATATCAAGTAGCCATATTTTCGTCCACATCGAAATACCTTCGACAGAGAGTGAAGAGATGGTCCCGCTAGCGGCCAATCCTCAACTCAGCCAGCCGTAGTCGCCGTCGGCATCGCCAAAGCGGCCATCCGGTGGGTCAAAGCGATAGAGGTCCTGTCCAAGTGCGACCCACGCGAGGCCGTAGACGGTTGCCGCCGCTGGCTGGACTTCGAACCCGAGGAACGCGATAGTCCCGAGGCCAAGCAACACGCCCAGCCACGGCGGCTGGATGCGCGTCCTGACGAGACCGACGGTGACCAGTAACGACCCGCTGACCAGCACGAGTACGCCGACCGCGATGACCGCCTCGCCACCACCGGAGAGGAGGCGGACCAGTTGTCCGACGGCGAAAACGAGGCCGCCGAGGCCGCCGGCCCACGCACCGATGGTCCCTGGCCGCTTCATCCGTGCGCCGTAGAAATCCTCAATGGCATAGTGACCGGCTACGACACCGAGTGCGGAGAGGGCGGTTCCGGCGAGGATGGAGGTACTCATTTCGGTCTGACCGGTCGCGGACAGCACCACGGCCCAGCCAACCCAGACGACACCACCGACGGCGGCGACCGCACCCGCGCGCTGACACCGTAGCTTCGCCATACGGGCGAGTTGGCGGCGGGCTACAAATGCGCACCGAACCGGTACACGCCGAGAATACAGACATAGCTAATGTGGCGTGGTCGCACACAACAGTCCAGCCGGGGGTTTCGCAACAACTTTGCACGGTCCGGTCGGTCAGTCCCACATGAAACTCGCCGGTATGGCCAGTAACCGCGGCCGAAATCTCATGAACATCGCGGACCGCGCCCCGGGCGGGGCGGAGTTCGCCGTCGTTCTGACTAACGACGCAGATGCGCCGGTACTCGAAGCAGCCGCCGAACGCGGCATCCCGACCGAAGTCGTCGAGCGCGACGCGGACGAATCGCGCGAGTCCCACGAGGAGCGCGTTCTCGACGCCCTTTCGGAGTACGACTTCGACCTCGTCACGCTGGACGGCTATATGCGCGTCCTCAGCGAGACGTTCCTCGAAGGGACACCGACCGCGTTGAACGTCCATCCGAGTCTCCTGCCGAATTTCACCGGGGCGAACGCCCACGAGCAGGTCCTCGACGCCGGCGTGAAGGTGACGGGCTGTACCGTCCACGTCCTTGATGAAAGCGTCGACGGCGGCCCCATCGTCACGCAGGAACCGATTCCCGTCTTCGAAGGTGACGACGAGGACAGTCTCAAAGAGCGCGTGCTCTATGAAGGCGAGTTCACCGCCTACCCGCGCGTCATCGAGTGGTTCGCCGAGGACCGCGTCACCATCGACTGGGATGAAGGGACGGTCTCAGTAGAGGGCGACGAGGGCGGAGACTTCCCTGCCCGCCGCATCGTCTCGGATGACCTCGCATCGAGTCTGCGCTATGGGGAGAACCCCCATCAGAACGCCGCGCTGTACACTGACACGACCGTCTCGGAGGCCAGCGTCGTCCACGCCGACCAGCTGAACGAGGGCGCGAAGGCGCTGTCGTACAACAACTACAATGACGCCGACGGCGCGCTGAACCTCATCAAGGAGTTCGAGGAACCTGCCGCCGCGGTCATCAAACACACCAACCCGGCCGGCTGTGCGACCGCCGACTCCGTGGCCGACGCCTACGAGAAGGCGCTGTCGACGGACCCGATGAGCGCCTTCGGCGGCATCGTCGCGCTGAACCGCGAGTGTGACGCCGCCACCGCCGAGCAGATTATCGACTCCTTCAAGGAGGTCGTCGTCGCGCCCGGTTACACCGACGCCGCGCTCGACGTGCTGTTCGAGAAGGACAATCTCCGCGTTCTCGATGTGAACGAGAACTTCGAGGTTACCGACAGCCTGACCGAAAAGCCCCTCGTTGGGGGCCGACTCGTTCAGGAGCGGGACACCCAGCACCTCTCAGTCGACGATCTTGAAGTCGTCACCGAGCGCGAGCCGACCGACGAGCAGATCGAGTCGATGCTGTTCGCCTGGCACACACTCAAACACGTCAAGTCCAACGGCATTCTCTGCGCTGACGGGACGGAAACGGTCGGCATCGGCATGGGGCAAGTGTCCCGGGTCGACGCCGTCCGACTAGCCGCGATGAAGGCCGACGAGCACGCAGAAGGGAAAGACGCCGAGGGCGCTGTGATGGCCTCGGACGCCTTCTTCCCGTTCCCGGACGGTATCGAGGAGGCCGCCGACGCCGGTATCGAAGCGGTCATCCAGCCCGGCGGCTCGAAGAACGACGAGAGCGTCATCGAGGCCGCGGACGAACACGACATCGCGATGGTGTTCACCGGTCAGCGGTCGTTCAGACACGACTGAGCAGTAACGAGGGGGTGTCCGAACCTCGATAGACGAGTGCAGCGAGTCTATCGGTGGTTCCGTCACGACTGATGGCGGACTTTTTCCGGGGCGTTGCCGGGCTGACTATCGGCAACGAAAGAGGTTTGATACCGGATACTGAATCAGCGACCGATGGCAGATAATGAAGACAGGGAGGAGGCTGTCCGCGACGCTGTGGACGTCTCTCGAAGCGGTGCGCCGGCGGGTGGGAGTGTCATCCGGGACCGGTTCTCCGCCGACGAGATATTCCAGCGCATCATTGTCGCGGCAGACGAGGAGGTAACAGTTGGGACCCGCGAGCTGTTCTTCGCCGGGATCGCTGGCGGGTTCGCTATCACCGTGACGTTCATGCTGTACGCGTCGCTGTACGCGAAAACCGGTGGCGACCCGATATTGAGCGCGCTCCTGTATCCGCTCGGGTTTGTTTTCATCATTCTCGGGGATTATCAGCTCTACACCGAAAATACGCTCCCGCCGGTCGCGCTCGTCCTCGAACGGCTGGCGAGCCTCCCCTCGTTGCTTCGCATCTGGGGTGTCGTCCTGATTTCGAACGTCTTTGGCGGGATGCTCGGCGCGCTCGCGCTGGCGACGACCAACGTTCTCTCCGCCGACGCGGCGGCGGCTGCCGCCGGGTTCGCGCAGAAAGCTATCGAGACATCCCAGATAACGCTGTTCTCGAAGGCAGTGTTCGCCGGCCTCATCGTCGCCGGCGTCGTCTGGGTCGATTACTCGCTACGGGACAGCATCTCGCGGCTCGTGTTGATATACATCTCGTTTCTGGCGATTCCGTTCGGAAACCTCTACCACGTCGTCGTCTCCGCGACGGAGATGTTCTATCTGGTGTTCATCGGCGAACTGGCGCTATCTGTCGGCCTCTGGCAGTTCGTTCTGCCGGTACTCCTCGGCAACTCCGTCGGTGGCGTCGTCCTCGTGACCGTCGTCAACTACTTCCATACGACTGAACGGCGACTCGAAACGGCGCGGGACGAAGGACCCAAGCGCCAGCTCACTCTCCGAGAGTGGGTCTGGGGCGGATGGTCCGCCTCCGGCCGCTCATACGTCCCGGCAACTGACGAAGTTCCCAGAACCGATCCGGAGTCACGAGAGAACGAGCGCTGACACAAACCATTTTAACGCCCTCCGGCTATCGTTGGTGTGAACTGGGTGAAAGATAACCGGCTGCTGCTTCTGTTTGCCGCCGTCGTTCTGACGACACTGGGGACCGTCGGGATTGGGATCGTTGGTGTCGTGGCAACACTCGGGGCGCTTCTCGGTGGCGGCGCGGTTGTCCAGACGTTTGCCACGTTCCTGCTTGGCACATTGTTGCTCGTGGGCGTCGATATCGTTTTGTCGGTCGCGCTGGTCCGTGCGCTGGCCCGGCGGGCGTCGGTTCCGAAGAGCCAGCGCGTCGCTGGTGGTCTCGGCCGTCTAGAATCGATTATTCCACCGCTGGCGTCGCTTGGGCTCTCCGATGTGTTCGCGCCACCGGAGCCGACGGTTGAGGAGCGACACGAGGCGCTGACGCGTCGGTACGTCGAAGGGGAACTCTCCGAGGCCGAATACGAGCGGGAACTGCAGGCGCTTCTCGGCGAGGGCGAGAGGACGGGGACGGAACTGCTGGATGACGACATCGCGACTGACCTGTCGCGGCCCACGGCGACCGACACCGAATACGAGCCGGCACGGGAATAGCACTGAGCGGGTTTTACATGGTCGCCCGACGACAGGTCAGGTATGGACGCACCCACGTTTCTTGAAGTCGAGGTGGAACGGGACGCCGTCGCCTCGGTGCTTGACGCTGTTCCCGGCGTCGCTGTTGTCGACGACGCCACTGCTGTCCCATCACCGGGACCAGCAGAGCCGGATGAGGCCGAGGATTCCGGCCCCAGTCTCACGGACCGCCTCGGGTCGCTGTGGCGACAGTGGGGGCTGCTCGGCACGGGGCTGTCCCTCATCGCGCTGGGCGGGGCTACGGTCGGCCTCTGGTGGTACCGTCGCCGCAACGCTGACGAAACCGATGTTGGTAGTGCTGACGAATATGCGTCGGAATGGGACACGGAAGGCCCGGATGCGACGGCATCACCGGCCGAGTCAGCCGTTGACACGCCATCGCCAACCGAAACGGAGTTCGAGCCGACAGCAGCGGTAGAAGAGGCCGAGGACACGCAGACCCCGGAGACCAAGGAGACAACGCTGGCCGCAGAGATGCCACAAACTGAGTCCGGGCATCGACAGCAGGACCGCGGGAGAGAGACCGAGCCGGCTGGCGTCACCGGGTCTGAGATGGGAGCGGAGACGCTGGAGCGAGAGAAACCGGAGCACGATGAGACAGACACGGATGAACGGCCGGAAGCGAAGATCGACCCGGCACCGCTGCTTGGGGCCGCGTTCCTGATTCTGTCGAGCGCGCTCGGTCGGTGGGCCACGCGCGACCGGAACGAACAGGCGTAATTGTCGCTCGCAGGGCACCGAAGGCCGACGGCTGGCGGGCTGTTCGGGGCGCCTTCACGCCGGAGACACGTGCCAGTCCGACAGGCTAAAGCGAGCGGCTCCGATAGCCCGACCATGGAGTTCCACGAGGCCGCGAACTTCCTCTTCGAGTTGCGCCGGTTCGCCCCGCGAGCCGGTACTGATGCCACGCAGGACCTGCTATCGTCGCTCGGTGACCCACAGGAGGGGCTTCGCTGCGTCCAGATTGCGGGGTCCAACGGAAAGGGGTCTACCGCACGGATGGTCGAACGAACGCTACGGGAAGCCGGCCTCGATGTCGGACTGTACACGTCCCCACATCTCGACGACGTGCGTGAGCGAATCCGTATCAACGGCCGGAAGCTCTCCGAAGCCGCCCTCGTCGAGTTCGTCGAGTCGGTCAGAGCGGACATGACCGAACAGGCCGCGGCCAGCGACTCGCCCACCTTCTTCGAGACGATGACCGCGCTGGCACTGTGGGAGTTCGACCGTCAGGACATCGACATCGCAGTGCTGGAAGTCGGTATCGGCGGCCGATACGACGCCACGAGCGTGGTCGACCCGGTCGCCAGCGCTGTCACGTCCGTGACGCTCGAACACACCCACATCCTCGGCGACACCGTCGAAGAAATCGCGCACGACAAGGCCCACGTCGCCCCAGAGGACGCCCCACTGGTGGCTGGGACGACTGGCGACGCGCTGGCCGCCGTCCGCGAGGTCGCCGACGACGTTGTGACTGTCGGCGAGGGCGACGATGCCGACGTGACGGCCACGTACGACGGTCGTGAAGGGCTGGAAGGGGCAGTCTCAGTCGACGGTTCCGGCTGGCGCGTCGATACTTACCTCCCGCTGCTGGGCGCACATCAGGCACAGAACGCCGGAATCGCAGCCACGCTGTGCCAGCAAGTCGCGGACATCTCACAGACGGACCTCGAACGCGGCCTGCGAAACGCCCACTGGCCCGGTCGGTTCGAGGTGATGAACGAGTCGCCGCTGGTCGTCCTCGATGGGGCTCATAACCCCGGAAGCATCGAGCGCACCGCGGAGACGCTATCCTCGTTCGACTACGACGACCTCCACGTCGTCATCGGTGCGATGGTCGACAAGGACCACGAGCGCATCGCCGCGGCGCTGCCGGACCCGGACCACGTTGTCGCTTGCCAACCCAACGTCGACCGGGCGGAGTCCCACCACGTCGTTGCGGCCGCGGTGGAGAACGCGACCGACGCCACGGTCGAGACGCGCAGCGACGTTACAGGAGCGCTCGATATCGCACTCGAGGCCGCAGATTCTGGCGATGCCGTCCTTGTGGTGGGGTCGCTGTACGCCGTGCGGGAGGCCCGGACTAATTGGTCACGGTCGCTAGTCCCCAAACAGGTGGATTCGCTGGCCGAGGCTCGGGAAACCATCGAGAGCGCCCATATTATCGATACCGGGGCCTGGCGGATGCGAGGCAAGGGCGTCCACCGCGTCCTGCGTACCCGTGTCCAGCCGCGACAGGCTCAGTACCTCAAGGAGGAACTGCTGTCGCTGGGTGGGGAATGTGCCGTCTCTGGGCTGGACGGACAGGGCGAGGAAACCCTCGACGTGGTCATGATGGCGACGATGGCCCAGTACAAGCGCCTCGCGGAGAAGCTGGACGGCCAGCTCGACGGGCTCGCGTCGTTCACCGACGAACTACGAACGGCGCTGTCTATCCAGCAGCCAGAGCCAGACACGTCGACGACGTATCCCTGGGACGACGGGACAGCCGTCATGGGCATCTGCAATATCACCCCGGACTCATTCCACGACGGCGGCGAGTACAACGCTGTCGAGGACGCCGTCTCTCGCGCCGAGCGGATGGTCGAGGCGGGTGCGGATATCCTCGATATCGGCGGGGAGTCGACTCGACCCGGTGCCGAACCAGTCCCGGTCGAGGAGGAAATTGACCGCGTCGTCCCGGTTATCGAGCGGCTTTCGGAGCTAGATGTCGCCATCTCCGTCGACACGCGGAAGGCCCCTGTCGCGCGAGCGGCACTCGACGCCGGCGCGGACATCCTGAACGACGTGTCCGGCCTCGAAGACCCCGAGATGCGCCTCGTCGCCGCCGAGTACGACGTGCCGGTGGTTGTGATGCACTCCATCGAGACACCAGTCGACCCGGACAGCGACATCCACTACGACGACGTGGTCGAGGACTGCATCGACCAGCTGACCGAGCGCATTCTGCTCGCCGAAAAGGCCGGGCTCGACCGCGACCAGATTATCGTCGACCCCGGCGTCGGCTTCGGGAAATCGCCCACGGAAGATTTCAAACTGCTCGACCGCCTCCCGGAATTCGAGGCACTCGGCTGCCCGATTCTGGTTGGGCACTCCCACAAGTCGCTGTTCGGGCTGGTCGGGCAAGAAGCGGGCGACTGTCTGGAGGCGACCATCGCCGGGACGACGCTGGCGGCCGAACGGGGGGCCGACATCGTTCGCGTCCACGACGTCCCGGAGAACGTTGCTGCTGTTCGCGTCGCCGAGGCAGCCCGTGATCCACAGAAATTCGAGGACTGATTCTGACTGCTGAACAGGCGGCCGGATAATCGCCGGACGTGACTGCCGACCCCAAATTTTTGGCCCTTCTGTTTATATTTCTCAATGGTGAGAATTAGGGGCGAACATATAACCCCTATGTCTGTTGACCTTTCGCCATGGCATCTCAGCACGAGCGTACAGGCCCACGAGCGCGTATCACTGAATCTGACAGGGCAGGCGTCGACGGTGTGACGCTCACCGACCGTATCGGGCTGGACGCCGGAGAGATACGCTGGCGGAAGGAATTCACTGGATTTGATGGGTCGGACGTCGACAATCTCACCGCGATGGCAGACGAGACGAACGCCCGAGCCGAAGCTGTCGTCGACGACTTCTACGATCATCTGCAGTCATTCGACGAGACTGTCGAGATTTTTGGGCGGTCAACCAAGTCAGTCGACCAGCTCAAAAACACACAGACGCAGTACCTCCGCGACCTAGTCGCCGGGACCTACGACAAACAGTACTTCGAGAACCGGGCCCGTATCGGGAAGATTCACGATATGCTCGACCTCGGCCCGAAGATATATCTTGGGGCCTACAGCATCTATTTCGAACACTTCCTGCGGACAATCGTCGAAGACCTGCAATCAGGCGACGCTGCCCGGGACGAGGCCCTCGAAGAAATGCAGTCGCGGGCGCTCTCCGTATTCAAACTCCTGAATCTTGACCAGCAGGTCGCGATGGACACCTACATCGACTCGTACAGCCAGCGTCTGGAATCGGCAATCGATGACCAGCAAACGCTGATGCAGGAAGTCGAAAGCGGACTACAGGAGCCAATCGACGAACTGAGCGCCTCAGCCGAGGAGGTCGCACAGACGAACCAGCAAATAAACGAGACTGCCGAGAGCCAGTCCGAATCGATGGACGAAGTGGCGGGCGAGGTTGCGGATATGAGCGCGACAATCGAGGAGATTGCCTCGACCGCGGAGGAAGTCGCGAGTACCAGCACATCGGCCGAACAAAAGGCGGAGCGCGGGAACGAAGCCGCACAGCAGGCCGCGGCCATGATGAACGACGTCGACGACGCCGTCGATACGGTTTCCACAGACATCGCCGGCCTCCGAGAGCAAGCCGACGAGATCGATGACATCGTCGAAGTGATAAACGACATCGCTGACCAGACCAATATGCTCGCGCTGAACGCCTCCATCGAGGCCGCACGCGCCGGAGAGGCTGGCGATGGGTTTGCTGTCGTCGCCGACGAAATCAAGACGCTCGCCGGGGATTCACAGGAACACGCGAACCAGATCGAGGACACCGTCACGGAGATTCAGGACGAGACCGTCGACGCCGTCGAAAGTCTCGAAACCGTGACCGAGCAGGTGACTGAGGGCATCGACCAGGTCGAGACGGCAGCCGAACGGCTCGAAGAGATCGTCTCGGCGGTCAACGAGGCGTCACAGGGCATTCAGGAGGTCTCTGCGGCGACCGACGACCAGGCGGCGTCGACAGAAGAGGTCGCCAGCATGGTCGACGAACTGTCGAGCGGCATCGACGATATGTCGGCACAGCTCGACGACCTCGCGGCGACGAACGAAAGACAGACAGAGAAGATTCAGGACGTGGCCGAGACCGCACGTCGACTCGACACAGATACAGCGTAACTTCGAGCGCCAGTCAGCCACATAATCAGAGGGGTGGAACCGGGTTGTACCCGCTCACACACCACCCAAAGAGCTATTCCGGACTGTCGAGAGCACCGCGTATGAACCGACGCGACATCGTCCGTGAGGGCTATGACGATATCGCCGCAACCTACGCGGCCGAGCGTGACGGCGAGGGTCGCGAGCGCGGTCTGGTCGCGGCCCTCGCGGACCGTCTGCCCGCCGAGAGTCGGGTCCTCGATGCCGGCTGTGGCGCTGGGACGCCCGCGATGGACGTTCTCGCAGCCGACCACACTGTCACGGGGTTGGATATCTCTCGCGAGCAGCTACGAACGGCGCGCAAGCGGGTCCCCGAACCGCGGCTCTGTCAGGGAGATCTGGCAGCGCTACCGTTCCCAGCAGACACGTTCGATGCGATCGTCTCACTGCACGCGGTCATCCACGTCCCGCGAGCGGAACACGCCGCCGTCTTCGCCGAGTTCGAGCGCGTGCTCGAACCGGGCGGTCGGCTACTGACCGCGCTGGGCAACGAACAATGGGAAGGCAACAACGAGGATTGGCTGGAGACCGGGACCGAGATGGCCTGGAGCTTCCACGGCCGCAAGCGCAATCGCGAGCTACTGGCCGAGGCCGGCTTCTCCGTCACCGACGTCGAGACCGTCGACGACGAACTCGGTGGGGTGTTCGCGTTTTTCCGGGCGCGAGCGTAGCCCTATCCCTGCTCACTCCGTCTTTGCCGGTGGCTCGACGGCCTCGGCTTCTGTCTCGGTCACGCGGATGCCCTTCGAAGCGAGGTGGCGCATCTGGCGACGGACGAAGTCCTCCTCGGTCGTCCCTCGCGTCGCGAGAATGACCATCCGGGCGTCACCAGCGGGGCGCATCGTCCGCCCGGCCCGCTGTGCGCCCTGTCTACGGGACCCACCCAGTCCGGAAGCGACGAGAGCGAGTTCGGCGTCCGGCAGGTCGATACCCTCGTCGCCGACGCGGGAGACGACCAGCGTGGTCAGTTCGCCGCGGCGGAACTCATCAAACAGCTTCTCCCGGCGGGCGTGTGGCGTCTCGCCGCTGATAAACGGCGCATCGATGGCCTCACTAATAGCCTCACCCTGGTCGAGGTACTCGATGAACACTAGCGCCTTCGCGGCCGGGTTCTCGGCCAGCGCGTAGCGTATCTCGTCGATTTTTCCGGTGTTGCTGGCGGCGGCCTGTCGGCGGTCGTGGCCCGACGTGGAACTGTACTCGGACTGTTCGGTTTCGTCCCCCCACGGCACGAGACGGATCTCGACCTCCGGTTCGGCGACGTAGCCCTCGTCGAACAGTTTGCCCCAGTCCGTCCCGATTGGCGGACCGATGAGCGTGAATATCTCCTCCTCGTCGTCGCTCTCTCTGGTCGGCGTGGCGGTCAATCCCAACCGGTGTTTGGTCTGGAGGTCCGCGCTCCGGCGGTGAATCGGCGAGGGGACGTGGTGGACCTCGTCGAAGACGATGAGGCCCCACTTGCGCTGGTCGAACAGCTTCCGGTGGCGGTCCATTCCGGCGGTTCGATAGGTGGCGATAGTGACGGCGCGTATCTCCTTTTCACCACCGTGGTACTCGCCGATATCGTCGTCGGTCAGGGAGGTGTGTCGGACCAGTTCGTCGCGCCACTGTGTCGCAAGTTCGCGCGAGGGGACGAGAATCAGCGTCTCGCCGCCGATGGCGGCCATCGCACCCATCGCGGCGACGGTCTTGCCCGACCCGGGCGGGCCGACGAACACGCCCGAGCCCTGTTCGGTGAACCGCTCCACCCAGTCCTGCTGGTAGTCTCGCAGGCGCAGGCGCAAATCCATCTCGATGGCGTCGCCCGTTTCAAGATCACGGTCGTCCCGGACCGGATAGCCTGCCTCGTACAGCGTGCGCTTGATTTCGGCGGTCGCGTCCTCGTTGACCCACGACTCCGAGTCCGAGATGGGGGCTCGGAGGTGGTCGTCGTCAAGTTTCGGGCGTGCGACATTGCCCATCAGGTCGTCGCTTTCAGCTTCGAGTACGACGTACCCGTCTTCGTGAGTCTTCAGGCGGAACTTCCGGGCTCGTTCCCACTGGCTCGTCACCCATTCTTCGAGGTGAGGCGAGCGCTCGCCCAGCACGTCCCGCATCGTCGTCAGAAGGTCGTCTAAGGACTCGTGGGGCGCGGCCCAGATATCCTCCTCGCGGAGTTCGTACACGTACCCGCCCGAGCGGTTGGTGTCTTGCAGGCGGGCGAACTGCGAGAGCTGTGCTCGCGTGAACTGGTCGGGATGTTCGACGACGACTTCCCGGCGGTCGGGAAACAGGACCACACGCTCGCGGTCGGTCACCTCGGCAATATCTGTCGGATACCACACGGACTCGACCTCGGACACGTCCTGACGCTCAATGTCGCCGTCGTCGGCGAGACGCTCCAGTGCCGCCCGTGCCTCGTCGGGCGTCAGATCCGTTTTGCGAGAGAACTCCGTCGCCGTCAGATGCGGACGGCCGACGGCGTCGATGGCGTCGTAGACGGCGTCGAGTTCGAGTTCCGGGGTGGAGTCAGAGTCGTCGTCTCGGTCGGCTGGCTCCTCGTCTGTCACTACCGAATGGAGGGGACCGACGCTCAAACGGGTTTCGTCTGGACCGTCCCTGACGCGGGTGTGAATACATACCTTAATATAGCGCCACCTAGACCTGCCGGCATGGTTGAGGGAATCGCGGCTGGACCGTGGTCGATCGTTCCAGCGCTCGTCGCCATCGGTCTGGCCTGGTACACCCGAGACGCGCTTATCGGGCTGTTCGTCGGTATTGTCATCACAGGCGTGCTTGTGGGCGCATTACACCCACAGGCAGTGGGGGTCCCATCGGACCTGATCACCGCTGGCGGTGAGGTGGCGACCGTCCAGCCACAGGCCGAGGACGGGAGTCCCTGGACGGTCGGCGTCGGTGGCATCGTACTTGGCGGTATCTTCGGACTGAAGCTCGTTCCGGAAATAATCGCCACGGCCCCGCTGTTCGGGGAGTGGTACGTCAAGAACGTCCTGCTCGCCATCTTTGCCATCGGTGGGCTGATCGGACTGATGATTCGAGCCGGTGCGATACAGGGCGTGCTGGAGGCCCTGGTGGCGCGGGCCGAGTCCGCCGCAGACGCCGAGAAGGCCGCGTTCCTGGCCGGTATCGCAATCCACATTGACGACTACTTCAACTGCCTCGTGGTCGGCTCGATGATGCGACCGTTGACCGACAAGTTCGACGTGTCACGCGCCAAGCTGGCCTACTACGTCGACTCAGCGGGGTCGCCGGCGTCCCGGCTCGCGTTTTACTCAACGTGGGGCGCGGCGATGGTCGGCTTCATTGGGGGCGGCCTCGTGGAGGCACAGCGTCAGGGAACGCTGCCGTCCGGGATGACAAACTTCGTGAACACCGGCGGCGAGCAAGTTACCGCGGCGACCGGGGCCGTCTGGCCGCTGTTTTTCAACACGCTGTTTACTGGCTTCTATTCGTGGATCGCGCTCGGCCTCGCCGGCCTCGTCGCGTGGCAAGTCGTGCCAAACATCTACGGGATGGGAACCGAGGAGTCCCGAGCGAGAAACGAGGGGAAGGTCGTCGGCGACGACGCCGACCCGATGATTTCCGCTGAGATGGACGAATACGAGGTATCCGAAACTGCCACGCCGGACTGGCGGAACTTCGCCTGGCCGATCCTCACGATGATTGTCGTCGGCCTCGGCGCGATGTTCTGGCGGGCCAGCCCCGTCATCTACGTCAAGGGGAAGGAAGGGATGGGGGCCACGCTGCTCCAGCTCGGCAGCTGGCAGCTAATCACGCCGCCAAGCGGTCCCTGGGCGTTCAACATCGGCGGCGTCCAGCTCGGTCTGGCCTCGTTCTCCGCGCTCATCGTCGGCTTCCTGCTGTATCGCTGGAAGGGCGACATCCCGTCGAACGACGACGCGACTGATGCGATGATGGTCGGCTTCAAGGGCATCCTCCTTGCGGCCGTCATCCTGATGTTCGCCAGTTCCATCCAGAACGCAGTGACGATACTGGGTGTTTCGTCGTTCGTGACGAACGTCTTTGGCGGCGTGCCGGCGTTCATCATTCCGGTGGGCGTCTTCCTTGTGACTTCCTTCGTCAGTTTCTCCGACGGGTCATCGTGGTCGACCTACGGCATCATGTTCCCCATCGCCATCCCGCTGGCGTTCTCGACGGGCGCGAACCTCCCGCTGGTCCTCGGCGCGGTGTTCAGCGGCGGCATCTTCGGTGACCACACCTCGCCAATCAGCGACACGACCGTCTTGGCCTCCTCAACGAGCGGGAGCGACCACATGGTCCACGTCAGGAGCCAGGCACCTTACGCCCTCATGGCGGCGGGTATCGCGGCCGTGCTGTTCCTCGTGTTCGGACTGGTGCTTCCAGAAGGGTTCCGCGTCATCCCGTACTGACGGGCGGCGATTTGTCCCCGTCCTCACCGCGTCTGAGCCCCGTGCCGATTAGAAAAGACCGGCATCCTCAATTTGCTTCTCGTAAAGGTCCTCGTACCTCGCCCGGACCTGCGCGTGGTCGAACTCGGCGCAGGACTCGTCGACGGTCCGGCGTTCGAAGCCGGCCGATTCGGTGATTTTGTCGGCGATTTCCTGCGGGTTCGTCACTCGGAACGCACGGTCGCGCTGCTCGATGAGTTCGTGAGCAGACGACTCGGCCTGGTACTCCACGATGCCGATACAGCCACAGGCCATCGCCCAGAGGAGATCTGTGGCGAAGCACTCCCGGAACGCTGTCTGGACAAACACGTGCGCACCCTTATAAATCGAGACGCGCTCTTCAGTGTCGCACGCGCCAGCGAAGGTCACGCGGTCGTCGATACGGAGGTCGGCCGCCTCCTGTTCGTAGTGCGCTCGTTCCGGCCCGTCCCCGATAATCGTCGCCGACCAGCCCTTCTGCCTGAGTTCCGCCAGACCCAGCAGTAGCGATTCGACGTTCGCACTGCCGTCCAGTCGGTGGGCGTACACCACGTCGATTTCCTCGCCAGCATCGACTTCACTGACGAGGTCCATGTCGATGCTCTGTGGGAGTATCGCAGTCTGGTCCGCGGTCGCCCCCCGTTCGCGGACCCGCGTACGGACGAGTTCGGAGGGGGTGATGAGACAGTCGGACGCCTGGAGTGCAAGGCCAGCCCGGCGGTTTTCGGGCACATTCTCGTCCCCGAACCACTCCGTGAGAAGCGGCGCACGCGAAAGCGTTGCACCGGTCTTGGCCGCGAGCGCGACTGACGCTGGCGTCGGGTGAACGTGAACGACATCCGGGCGGTATCGTGCCAACATGACCGGGAGGCGGACACAGAAGGAAGGGACAGTCGGCGAGACGGTAACGGCGCGGTACGTGATGCCGTCACGCTCGCGCTGATTGTCGAACCCCGGCCACCACTGCGAACAGAACACGGTCACGTCGTGGCCGGCAGCGGCGAGTTCGGTAGCCACCCGCTCCAGCCGGGTCCGGCCCACTGTGTCCCGGTACTGACTCGTCTCCATGGCGACGACCGCGACACGCATACAGGGGCGACGACGTGGCCGCTCAAAAAGCCCCCGTTTGTAACAAAAGGTTTTGCCCGTGCCTGCCCTCCCTCCCGTTGTGACCGCGTACGACCTTTCGCGCTATCTCAACGTCCGGAGCGCCTACGGCAGCTCGTTCGCGCCGGACGGGACGCTCGCTTTCCTGATGAACACGACCGGCGTTGCCCAGCTCTGGTCGCTTCCCGAACCCCACGGCTGGCCCGAACAGTTGACGTTCTACGACGACACTGTGAGCTTCGTCGACTTCTCGCCCGAGCGCCAGGAACTCGTCTTCGGCATGGACGAGGGCGGCAACGAGCGGGCGCAGCTATACCGGCTCGACGCGGACGGGCACATCCACGAACTCACTGGGATGCCCGACGCGAAACACCGCTGGGGCGGCTGGTCGCCCGATGGTGAGCGGTTCGCGTTCGCGTCGAACCGCCGAAATGAGGCTGTCTTTGACATCTACGTACAGGACCGCGACGCGACCGGCGACGATGCGGAACTAATCTGGAAGGGCGACGGCTGGTTCTCCGTCGGCGGCTTTTCGCCCGACGGTGAGCGACTGCTAGTCAGCGAGGCCCACTCCAGTTTCGACCAGGACATCTACGTGCTTGACATCGACAGCGGGAACCGCAGCCATCTCACGCCACACGAGGGGAAGGTCCGCTACACGAGCGCGTCGTGGGGACCGGAGGGCGAGGCGGTGTATCTCGTCACCGACGCCGAAAGCGACACGCTCGAACTCGCCCGCCTCTCGCTTGAAGGCGACCTCGACATCGTGCGCTCGGACGACCAGTGGAACATCGACGGTGTCGCACTTGATAAGGACAGTGGCCGTCTCGTGTACTCGCGCAACGTCGACGGCTACAACGAACTCACCGTCGGCGAACTGACAGGGCCAACAACCATTGAGACGTTCCCGACGCCGGACCTGCCGGGCGGGCTGGCCGGGGGCGTTTCGTGGGGACCCGATGCCGAACGGTTCGCCGTCAGCGTCACCGGGCGGCAGGTCAACACCAACGTGTTCGTCGTAGAGGCCGAAACCGGCGAGAGCGAGCAGTGGACGGCCGCCTCGACGGCTGGCATCCCGCGCGAGACGTTCATCGCGCCAGAGGTCGTTCGGTTCGATTCGTTCGACGGGCGCGAGATTCCGGCGCTGTTCTCGCTGCCAGAAAGTGCAGCTAACGGAAATGATGCGGACGGCGACACGCCTGTCATCGTCGACATCCACGGCGGCCCGGAGAGCCAGCGTCGCCCCTCGTTCTCCGGTCTGACCCAGTACTTCCTCTCGCGGGGGTACGCCGTCTTCGAGCCCAACGTCCGCGGGTCGACCGGTTACGGGAAGGCCTACACGCACCTCGACGACGTGGAAAGGCGGATGGACTCCGTGAAGGACCTGCGGGCGGGCGTCGACTGGCTCCATGACCACCCGGCTGTCGACCCCAACCGAATCGTGGCGATGGGTGGGTCTTACGGCGGCTTCATGGTGCTTGCGGCACTGACTGAGTACCCGGACCTCTGGGCGGCCGGCGTCGACGTAGTCGGCATCGCCAACTTCGTGACGTTTCTGGAGAACACCGGTGACTGGCGGCGGGAACTCCGCGAGGCCGAGTACGGCTCCCTTGACGAAGACCGCGAGTTCCTCGAATCTATCTCGCCCATCAACAACGTCGACCGAATCGATGCGCCGCTGTTCGTCCTCCACGGGGCCAACGACCCGCGTGTTCCGGTCGGCGAGGCCGAGCAAATCGCCGAGCAAGCGGCCGAACAGGGAGTTCCCGTGGAGAAACTCGTTTTCGATGACGAGGGACACGGCATCAGCAAGCGGGAGAACCGCATTGAGGCGTACACCGCTGTCGTCGAATTCCTCGACGACCACGTCTGAGCGAGTCATACTAACGTTGTCGCGGGTCCACTGTACGCGTGTTGTCACCGGTGCACCGGGTAGTTTCAAACTATGAGAGCGTTCAGGCGGATTTATTACGCTGCCGAAGCACCGTTTCGTATGGAGATAGCCGAGCGCTCGCGAGCGCGGGTGCAGGAACGCCTCGCCCGACTCGAACAGGAGTTCGGCTCGACGCCGGTGGACCAGACCACCTTTTCGGTGGGCTCGGAGGCGTACCAGCGTGCTGTCGAGCGCTCACGGGAGGGGCAGGTCGACGTGCACGCGTTCGTCCACAACGAGTCGGGCGACGTGTTGCTGAGCGACGCTGACGGGTCCTGGGAGATCCCGCAAGGCCAGACACAGGGGGCCGAGCGGCCGGCGACAGCGGTCGAGCGGGTCGTCACCGAAACGGCCGGCGTCGCGTGTACGATTCGGGACGCGGTTCGAGCGACCATCTGTGGCGTGCGAAACGAGGCGGACCCGGACGCCGAGACGGTGTACCGGCTCAGTATCGTGTTCGACGCGGAGATCAAAAGCACCGCGGCCGAAAGCAGTGGCGCTGAGACGACCGGCGAGGCTGAAGCGTCGATCCGGTGGGACGACGCGGGCGATATCGCGGTGGCGGAACTGGTTTAGATAACGCCGGTGACTGTCGCCGCTTCGATGGCCGCTTCTTCACTCATTCCGTCCCCGAGCACCGTGTAGCGGTCGCGGATCTGATGGGCTGTGGTCAGCGCTTCGATCACCGTCTCGTCGTCGATGCCGAGTTCGTCTGCCGTCGTCGGCGCGCCGATGGCGGCCAGTGCGTCTCTGGCGTCTTTCCACTTGCCTTTCTGGCCGCTGTGGAGGTACTCGGTCATGATCGAGCCGACACCGACCTGATGGCCGTGGAGCGCGCCGTCCGGGACGAGTCGGTCCAGCTGGTGCGAAAACAGGTGTTCCGCTCCGCTTGCTGGACGCGAGGAATCGGCGATAGACATCGCAACGCCTGAGGAGACGAGCGCTTTGACGACAATCCAGGATGACTCCTCAAGCCCCTGTTTTATCGAGTCGGCGCTCTCAACGAGCATCTCGGCGGTCATCTGAGAGAGCGCGCCAGCGTACTCGGAGTAGTGGACGTTTTTGAGTCGGTGGGCGAGCTGCCAGTCCCGAACCGCGGTGTAGTTCGAGATGATGTCGGCACAGCCAGCAGTGGTCAGCCGCCAGGGGGCCTCGGCCAGTACCTCGGTGTCGGCGATGACCGCCAGTGGCGGCTCGGCGGCGACGCTGTGGCGCGTATCCCCCTCAGGAACTGAGCCCCGACCAGAGACGATGCCGTCGTGGCTCGCGGCCGTCGGCACCGAGACAAACCCCAATCCGAGGTCGTCGGCCGCCATCTTCGTGATATCGATAGCTTTCCCGCCGCCGACACCAAGCAGGAAGCCCGCGTCGATCTCCGAGGCGTGGTCGATGACCTGCTGGACGGCGTCGAAACTGGCTTCCTCAATGACGATTTCGGAGGGGTCATACCCCTCGTCCTCGAACTGTTCGACGACCCGCTTGCCAGCGACATCGTGTGGCGTCGGACTGGAAACGATGAGCGGCCGGCCAGTCAAGTGGAGTTCACTCACGGCCTCGATTGTCCGGCTGAGGACACCGTGCCCGACCACGACGTTCCGGGGGAGACGGATCCAGGTGCGTTTCTCGAACATGGTTGCCTGTCTCCGGGCACGCGTGAAAACAGTTTAGGTGCGCAGCATCAGTCAGGGCGCCGAAACCGAACCGGCGGCAAATCTTTTGACAAAGATTACACACCAGTTTTCCAAAAACAATTATTAACATCCACGGTTGGGTGCGCCTGTCATGGCACATGACACGACTGATGACGGCATGCAAGCGTCTCGGCGGACGTTTCTGAAAGCGACCGGTGTGGCCACGGCAGCGGCTGCCACCGGCGCAGGTGTTGGAACCGCCGCGGCGCAACCGGACGTCGATTCGCTCGTCGGCGACCTCACACTGGAGCAGAAAGCGGCCCAGATGACGCAGGTCGCGATTAGCTCCTTCGAGGCGGAACCCGAGGAATCGAACGTCCCCGACAGCTTCGGGGTTGACACGGTCGGCGAGTATTTCAGCGAACTCGGCGTCGGGTCGATCCTCTCAGGTGGGGCCGAACCGCCGAGCTTCGACGGCGAGACCGTGGTTCAGGGAATCAATGCCCTACAGGAGTACAACCTGGAAAACGCCGACCACGACATCCCATTCCTTTACGGCGTCGACGCGACACACGGGAACGGCCTGCTGGCAGGGGCAACGGTGTTCCCCCAGCGGCTGAACATGGGTGCGACGCGCGACCTGAGCTTGATCGAGGCGGCCGAACGGCACACGAGCGACGCGACAGCGTCGATGGGCGCACACTGGACCTTCGCGCCAACGACTGATCTACAGCGGGACCCCCGCTGGGGCCGTTTCTTCGAGGGCATCAGCGAGGACCCGAAACTCGAAGCGGATGTCTCGCGGGTACGAGCACGGGCGCTTGAGGACGACGACCGGCTGACGGCGTGTGTCAAACACTTCGCGGCCTACTCGATCCCGAACAACGGCAACGACCGCGCACCGGCCTCGACGTCGCTGCGTGACCTCCGGACGAACATCCTCCCGCCGTATCGGGAGGCACTGAAATCCGAACCCGGGACGGTAATGGTCAACAGCGGGTCGATAAACGGGATTCCGGCCCACGCCTCTCACTGGCTGTTGACGACGCTACTTCGGGACACCTACGGCTATGAGGGAATGGTCGTCTCAGACTGGGACGACCTGAACCGGATGATCACGAACCACGACTACGCACCCGACTTCGAGACGGCGACCGAGATGGCGATCAACGCCGGCGTCGACATGTACATGATCGGTAACGGCGGTGACGCGCCGGGCCCGGTTCAGTTCATCGACACCGTGGTCAGCCTCGTCGAGGACGGTGCGATTCCGATGGAGCGCATCGACGAGGCAGTCCGGCGGATCCTCGAACTAAAGGCCGACCTCGGCCTGTTCGAGCAGCCGACAGTCGACGAGTCCCGCATCGAGACCGTGCTCGGCGGCGCACAGGAGACCGCCGAGACGATGGCAAAGGAGTCGATGGTCCTCCTGAAAAATACTGATGACACGCTCCCGCTATCCGGCGACGAGAGCGTCCTGCTGACAGGCCCCGGCGTCGACAGCAACGGCAACAACACCCGCGCGCTGATGCAACACGGCGGCTGGACGCTCGGCTGGCAGGGGGCCAGCGCCGGCGGCCCGTTCCCGCGCCAGAACCTCCTCGAAGCGGAACTCCGCGCTCGCGTCGGCAGTCTCACGCACGTTCCCACCTCGTACGAGAACACCACCTGGTGGGCCGGCGAGGGCGACGGCGAGAACCAGCAGAGCGACGAGAACGGCAACTTCGACTTTCCCGCCGAGCAGCGGTCACGGGTCGAGTCGGCTGGACCTGAATCCGATGTCGTCGTCGTCGTGCTCGGCGAGGGAACCCACAACGAAGGGTTCGGTGACCGGGACGAACTGGTGCTCGACGAGTCCCAGCAGGCGCTTCTCGACACCGTCGTCGAGTCCACCGACGATTCGACGCCGATCATCGGCGTCATGCTTGCCGGTTCGCCACGGGGGTCTCCAGAAACGTTTAGCCAGCTTGACGCCCTCCTGTTTGCCGGCCAGCCCGGCAGCGACGGCGGGGTCGCTATCGCCGAGACGCTGGTCGGCGAGTACAATCCCTCTGGGAAGCTCCCGTTCAGCTGGCCAGAGAACGTTGGTACCACACCCGTGCAGTACACCCGTTACGACCCAACATCGACAGGCGGGACAGATAACACCGCAATCTACGAGTACGGCCACGGGCTCTCCTACACCGACTTCGAGTACGGGAGCGTCTCGGTCACTCAGGCCACTGTCGGCAGCCCGGCGAACCAGTCCGAGGTGACCGTCAGCGTCGAGGTGACAAACACCGGCCGGATGGCCGGCGAGCACATCGTCGAGGTGTTCAACACCCAGTCCTATGGCTCAGTGCTCCAGCCGAGACGCCGGCTGCTCGGTTACGAGCGCGTCTCGCTGGGCCCCGGCGAGTTGACCACAGTCGACGTGACTGTCGACCTGACGGCGCTGGAGGTCGTTCCCGGTGACGTGCTCGGACTTGGCCCGAAGGTCGTCGAAGCCGGTGAGTACGAACTTACTGTCGGCCAAGACGGCCCGACGGCCACGCTTACGGTCCAGAACACGGCGAGCATCACCGATCCCGACCCCGTTCCGGGCCTCCCGGACGGGTCAGGGAGTACCCCCGGTCGGGGCAATAGTGGGAACAATGGTAACGGCAACAACACCAGCCGCGACCCCACCATGGAAGACGTCGTTGACCTGCTCGACGAGGTTCGTGGGAGACCCTGAGACAGGTCCCGCGACCTACGCCGCGGTGTTCCCGCCGGCGCATCGGACCCCGAATACCCACTACGCACAGACACATGCCGGCCCGCTCCCACACCCACCAATCATTATGTATGTTCGATTAGATTAGCTGAAACAGCGATCCAGTGACAGAGAATCAGCCAGCACGGTTTCAGCAGGACATCCATGCCTGACTCCACACGCCAACCCAGCGCGCCCGTTCGGGACCGACTCCAGCAGTATGGCCTCTCCGAGACGGAGGCGGAAACGTACCTCGCCGTGGTCGAAAAGGGACCGGCAACAGCCCGAACGGTGGCCGAAACGGCGGGGGTCTCCAAAAGCTACGTGTACGACATCTGTGATTCGCTGGCCGTGGACGGCTTCGTCAGCGTCGACGACCATCGGACGCCGACGGTCATCCGCGCGACGCCCCCATCGGAGGCTTTCGGCGCGCTAAAACGCGAACTGGACACACTGGAGGCGGCAGTACAGACCCGATACGAGGACACCGCGGCCGAGAATAACACCTTCGAGGTGGTCAAGTCCCGACCGACCATCGTCAAACGGCTGGAGCAACACATCGAAGCGGCCGACTGCGAGGTTATCCTTCAGATCCCGGCCCGACGACTCCCCGATATCCGCGACCCGCTCCGCCGTGCCCGGGAGCGGGGCATCCTCGTGCTCCTGACACTGTCGAGTTACGACCGGGCGACGATGGAGTTGGACCTGAAGGAGATCGCCAACGCCGTCCGAATCGGCCTCGACGGCGCGCCTTCGTTGCTTGCGACGGACCAGCAGCGCGGGTTCGTCTCTCCGTCGACGATGCTCAGCTGGGACCACGACGAGACGAACGCGATCACGTTTACGCAAGAGGCTGTCGCAGCAGTGTTGGTTGGTTCCTACCTGGGCAATTACTGGCCGATAGGCGAGGAGGTCCTCGTTTCGCGACCCCCGTCACTCCCGGCTCGGTACGATATGTTCCGCCCCGTCGTGTTCACGACCACGCTTGCGCTCCGGGCTGGTGAGTCCGTCGTCGCCGACCTGTACGCACGGCCGACGGGCTCCGACGACGACTTCGAAGTGATATCCGGCGAGGTGGTCGATGTCCGACAGAACCTCGTTGCGCCCCACAACAGCGATTTCGGGTTCGAGAATTCGCTGGTCGTGGATACCGGAGACAGCCGCATCACCGTCGGCGGATACGGTGCGTTCTTAGAGGACTACGAGGTCAAGCACACGACGCTCCGCCGGGCGTAGTTGTCACTCGGTTAGGCGGTCAATAAGCGCTGCTTCCGTGTCACGGTCAGGTCCGAACTCACGGCCGGTTCGGTCGTTCTCCAGATGTTCGGCGACGGTCACCGCCAATGCCGTTTCGTGGGGGGTCGACGACCAGCCCAGGTTTCGGAGCTTCGCCGTCGACAGCAGATGCGGTGAGTCTCGGTAGATGGGGAAATCGTCGGGGGCAAGCCCCGCCGCCCTGAGTTCGCGCTCGCCGACGCCAATGGTCTCGACATCCGTCTCGTGCACTCTGGCAAGCAGGTCGACCCACTCCCGGAGCGTCGGCGCGTGCTCGTCGCCGACGTTGTAGGCCTCGCCAGCCGTCCCTCGCTCCGCGACGAGACGGAGCGCACTCGCCACGTCCTCGACGTAGGCCATCTGCCACAGGCTGAGGCCGTCGCTGGGAACGACGATCCGGTCGTATTCGGCCACGCGGTCGACCCAGTAGGCGAACCGCTCGGTGTAGTCGTAGGGACCGTACACGACAGTCGGCCTGACGCTCATCGCCTGTACGCCGTCCTCCGCGGCAGCGAACACTTCGCGGTCGCCTTCGGCCTTCCGTGGCCCGTAGGTCTCCGCGCTGTCAGTTGTGGCCTGCTCGGCAGTACAGCCTGCAAGCGGCGTCTCCCCCTCCCGCTTGGGCGTCCGTTCAGCCCCGTAGGCCGCGCCGCTTGAGATATACACGTACGCGCCGACATCGGCAAACACGTCGGTCGCCACTCGGACATCCTCCGGAAAGTACGCCACGCAGTCGACGACTACGTCCGGGTTGACCCGCTCGCGAGCAGTTTCGAGTGTGTCCTGCTCACGTCGGTCACCTTCGATGTGGGCAACCTCAGCGTTCGTGAACGGATTCTGACGCCGTCCGCGGGTGAGCATTGTCACGTCGTAGCCTGCGTCGCGGAACTCGGTGACTGTGTGCCGACCGATGAACCGACCGCCGCCGATGACGAGGACACTGTCCATACGCCGTTCTCGGACGGGACCAGCAAAACAGTGTGGCTCACCGCCAGCGTCTGCCGCGGTCTGACAGTCAACACCGAGTGTTTGCTGGAGAGGCATGACGACCGACCCTCTCCAGAGAACAGCACGGCTGAAAAAACGAATGAGGTGCGCCCTCGCGTCTGTGGTCAGTTGCCGGCCGTCGCGTTCGTCACGTTCGTCGAGAACCCTGTATCGGCGCTTGACGTGTTCCCGCCCCTGCTCCGGCCAGTCTGCAGGATGATGGGTGTTCCTTCGTCGTCAGTCGCCAGAATGACCTTATCCGAATCGTCGATGCTCTGGACGTACTGCTGTTTCAGCACAACTGGGTTCTCCCGAAGCGCCTCACCGCGAATCTCGATAACTCGGGCGTCGGCTTCGGCCTGAATCTCCTGCCGTTCCTTTTCGCGTTCGGCCTGTTGAATCTCGAATTTCTTCTCTTCGACGCGTTGCTTTGCGATTTCCTTGTCGTTGAGCGCCTGATCGTACGAGTCCGGGAGGTCAACGGTACGAACCTGTACTTCTTCGAGGACGAGCGCTTCGCCCTCGAACGCGGATTCGAGTTTCTGCTGTGCCGCCGCGCCGAGTCGCTCGCGGCCGTCGTTGGTGTATATCTCGCTCGTCTGGATACCTGCGGCCTCATTCCGGAGTTGCGACCGGACAGACGGTCGAATAAGTCGCTCCTCCGCCTGGCCGACGGTTCGCCATTGGGTGACGAACCCTGACGCGTCCGCTTCTTCGATCTTGTACCGGACGGTGATGTCGATGTCGACCGTCGTCCCATTGATCGTCTGAACGGTCACCGCATCGGCTTGTGACGGTCTGTCGCCTTCGCCCTCAGTGTTGGCCATGGTGTAGGTCCGGGGTCGGATTTCCACGTCCTGAACCGAGTCCTTGACTGGCACGATGATGTGTGCGCCCGGCTGGAGTTGATCGCCGGTTACCGCGCCGAACGATTTCTGGACGCCGACATGGCCTTCGGGGACCTGATGATAGCCACCGAACAGCGCCGTTGCGACAGCGAGGGCGACAACAACGCTGACGGCAATGCGGAGGCCACGGCCGACATCGATATCGATGTCCGACCCGGAATCGGGGTCAGGACCGGGGATGTCACTCATGCTGTGCTCCGATGCGATACGACGGGTGGTTGTACGGGGACCATGTCCAGCACTTTGGCCCGACAGCTATAGGACCAGCGATTGATTGTCACGGTGTCACATTACGACCACAGAACGCGGCTCTATTGTGGCGGAAAAACAGCGCCCTTGACGACGGACAAAACGTCGAACAGTGGCGCTTCAGTCGTCTGTCGAGGCGGCGAAGTCAGCCTCGGCGGCTTCGGCGCTCGCCGCGGCCTTGGCCGGCGGCTCGTTGCGCACGTCGTCGCGCTCGCGGTCGGCGATGACCTCAGCGTAAGCGTCGGGCATCACCTTCGTGAAGTTCTCAACTTCGGCGTCCCAGTCATCAAGCAACTCCGCCGCTCGGTCGGAGTCGGTGTAGGCGGCGTGGTTTTCGACGAGTCGAGTAATCATCTGGCGGTCCTTGCCTTCGAGCGTATCGGCCAGGGACACCATGCCGGTGTTTGCCTTCGCTGCGAACTCGCCGTCGGGGTCGTAGACGTACGCGACGCCGCCGGACATCCCGGCCGCGAAGTTCTTGCCCGTCTCGCCCAGCACGACGATAGCGCCGCCGGTCATGTACTCACAGCCGTGGTCACCGACACCCTCGACGACGCCTTTGACCCCGGAGTTTCGGACGGCGAAGCGCTCGCCGGCCATGCCGTTGACGTAGGCCTCGCCCTGCGTCGCGCCGTACAGCGCGACGTTGCCGATGACGATGTTCTCCGACGGATCGAAGGGGGCCTGATCCGGCGTGTTCACGATGAGCTTCCCACCGGAGAGCCCCTTGCCGACGTAGTCGTTGGCCGTCCCGGTCAGTTCCATCGTCACGCCCTGTGCGAGGAACGCGCCGAAGGACTGGCCGGCCGTGCCGTCGAAGTCGACCCGGATAGTGTCGTCCGCGAGGCCGTCACTTGCGTGCTCGCGGGAGATGCGGTTCGAGAGCGTCGCCCCGACCGCACGGTCGACGTTGGTGATATCGGTGTCGATAGCGACCGGGTCGCCGCTGTAGATGGCGTCCTCGGCGGCGTCGATGAGGTCCCAGTCGAGTTGTTCGTCGACCTCGTGGGTCTGCTCGCGCTGCTTGTAGCGGCCGTCGTTGTCGGCCGGCTCAGCGATGACTCCCGAGAGGTCGAGCTTCTGGGCCTTGGGCTGGCTCACGTCGTCGCGCTGCTTGAGTACGCTCGGTCGGCCGATCATCTCGTCGATAGTCTCGAAGCCGAGTTCGGCCATGATCTCGCGCAGTTCCTGAGCCACGAACGTCATGTAGTTGATGACGTGCTGTGGCTCGCCGGGGAAGCGCTCGCGGAGGTTCTCGTTCTGCGTGGCGATGCCGACCGGGCAGGTGTTTTCGTGGCACTGCCGAGCCATCACACAGCCCGAGGTGACCATCGAGGCTGTCCCGAAGGTGTACCCCTCGGCACCGAGCAGGGCGGCGACGGCCACGTCACGGCCGGTCTTCATGCCGCCGTCGGTGGTCACCTTGATGCGCGAGCGCAGGCCGGTGGCCCGGAGCATCTGGTTGGCCTCCGAAACACCTAGCTCCCAGGGGAGCCCGGCGTTCTTGATTGAGGTCTTCGGCGACGCACCGGTCCCGCCGTCGTGGCCCGAGATGTGGACCACGTCGGCGTTAGCCTTGGCGACGCCAGCCGCGATGGTCCCGATACCGTCTTCGGAGACCAGCTTGACGTTGATGTCAGCCTCGGGGTTTGAGGCCTTGAGGTCGTGGATGAGTTGCTTCAGGTCCTCGATGGAGTAGATATCGTGCAGCGGCGGCGGCGAAATGAGGCCGACGCCCGGCGTCGCGTACCGCACGTGGGCAATCATCTCGTTGACCTTCTTGCCGGGCAGGTGGCCACCCTCACCGGGCTTGGAGCCCT
This sequence comes from Haloarcula sp. JP-Z28, assembly GCF_011440255.1. Classification (NCBI taxonomy): domain Archaea; kingdom Methanobacteriati; phylum Methanobacteriota; class Halobacteria; order Halobacteriales; family Haloarculaceae; genus Haloarcula; species Haloarcula sp. JP-Z28. The sequence continues at coordinate 40,218 of NZ_JAAOHT010000003.1, forward strand.
GTGCCATCTTGATCTGGAGTTCGTCAGCCGACGCGAGGTAGTCGGAGGTAACGCCAAAGCGGCCGGAAGCGACCTGCTTGGTCGTACACTCCTTCTCGGTGTCGAACCGTTCGGGCGGTTCGCCGCCTTCGCCGGTGTTGGCGTTGGCCCCGAGCCGGTTCATTGCGATGGCGTTGTTCTCGTGCATCTCGGGCGATAGCGACCCGAGCGACATCGCCGCGGTCTCGAAGCGCTCGACAATGTCGTCGACCGGCTCGACATCCTCGATGGGGATGGACTCGCGGTCGGAGTCGAATTCGAGTAGGCCACGCAGCGTCTGGAGTTCCTCGTTCTGGTCGTTGACCAGTTCGGCGAACTCTTTGTACGTATCGTAGTCGCCCATCCGGACGGCTTGCTGGATCTTGCCGACCGTGTTGGGGTTCCACTGGTGGTGGATGCCGTTCGAGCGGAACTCGTACTCGCCCTGTCGCGGCATATCGGGCTCTTCCTCGCTCCAGGCGACATCATGGCGCTGGGTGAGGTCGTCCTCGATTTCCTCGATGCCGATACCGTCGGTCCGGCAGGTCGTCCCCTCGAAGTACTCGGCGATGAAGTCCGAGGAGAGGCCGACGGCCTCGAAGATCTGGGCACCCTGATAGGACTCGACCGTGGAGATACCCATCTTGGCCATCGTCTTCAGCAGGCCGTCCTCAACGGCAGTGATGTAGGCATCGATGGCATCAGCCAGGTCCGCGCCGTCCGGTCCGGCCACCAGGTCCTCGATGGTCTGGTAGGCCAGGTACGGGTTGACCGCGCCGGCTCCGTAGCCGATGAGCGTCGCGAAGTGATGGACCGCACGCGGGTCACCGGACTCGACGACGAGCCCGACGTGGTTGCGGAGACCGTTGCGGACGAGATGGTGGTGGATGCCACCGACGGCAAGGAGGCTCGGAATCGGCACGCGGCCTTCGCTGGCCGCACGGTCCGAGAGCACGAGAATGTCGTGTTCCCGTGCTGCGGCGTCGGCTTCGGCCCGCACGTCTTCGACGGCCTGGCGAAGGTCGCCGCCCTCTTTGTAGGTGATATCGATGACCTTCGTGGACATGCCGTTGGCGTTCAGGTCCTTGATGGACTGCGTCTCCTCGTCAGTGAGGATTGGCGAGTCAAGCACGAGCTGGCGGGCGTGGCCCTGGCTCTCGTCGAGGATGTTACGCTGATGGCCCAGCCGGGACTCCAGCGAGGTAACGAGTTCCTCGCGGATGTAGTCAAGCGGCGGGTTCGTCACCTGAGCGAATAGCTGCTTGAAGTAGGTGAACAGCGGGCGGTTGAACTGCGAGAGAACCGACAGTGGCGTGTCATCGCCCATAGAGCCGACGGGGTCTTTCCCCTTCTCGGCCATCGGCTCAATGAGGTGGTCGACCTCGTCGTACGTGTAGCCGTACATGGCCTGCTGGCTCCGGAGCGCGTCCGACGGGTCCCGAGGTGCGTTGTCCTCGCGGTTGGCAACCTCGTCGATGTCGACCTGTTCTTCGGCGACCCACTCACCGTACTTGTCGTCGGCGATGTCGTCGAACACTTCCTCGTCGGGGATGACGCGACCCTCTTCGGGGTCAGCGAGGAAACACTGTCCAGGCTGGAGACGCCCGCGTTCCTGAATCTCGCTGGGGTCGTGTTCCAGTGCGCCGGCTTCAGAAGACATCACGAGCGTGTTGTCCTCCAGTACATCGTAACGGCACGGACGGAGGCCGTTCCGGTCCAGCACAGCGCCGATACGGTCGCCGTCGGTGGCTGCGACGAGGGCCGGGCCGTCCCAGGGTTCGACCAGCGAGGCGTGGTAGTCATAGAAATCACGCCGGTCGCCAGTCACGTCGTTCATCTCGCCGCGCCAGGCCTCGGGGATGAGCATCCGGAGGGCGTGGGGGAGGTCGCGGCCACCCTGAAGCAGGAGTTCGAGCGCGTTGTCGACGCTCGCGGTGTCTGATTGCTCGGGGTCGTCGATGATGGGCTTGATCTTCTCCAGATCGCCCTCGAACTCGTCGCTCTGGATGTCGGTTTCCCGAGCGCGCATCCAGTTGATGTTCCCCTGAATCGTGTTGAACTCGCCGTTGTGGATGACGCGACGATACGGATGGGCGAGGTGCCATGCGCCCAACGTGTTCGTCGAGAATCGGGCGTGGACCATCGCGAACGTCGACTGCATCTGCTCGTCTTCGAGGTCAGGGTAGTAGTCTTCGAGTTGTTCGGCCTTGAGCAGGCCCTTGTACACCACGACATCGGTTGCAAGCGAGACGACGTAGAATCGTTCGTGGCCCGGCGGCTTTTTTTCCTCGACGGTGTTTTCGAGCGCCCGGCGGCCGATGTATAGCTGGTTCTCGAAGGCGTCCCCGGTTTTTCCTGTCGCGGAGGTAACAAAGAACTGAACGATGTCGGGCTCGGATTCGAGCGCCGTCGCGCCAAGATCGCTGTTGTCCGTGGGAACGTCGCGCCAGTCGAGGACATCGAGGCCCTCAGCGGCGAGTTCCGTCTCGACGAGGTCTTTCAGACTCTCGGCGACCTCGTCGTCTTGCGGGAGAAAGAGCGTGCCGACGGCGTACTCGCCAGCGGGTGGCAGGTCGGCGTCGACTTCGGCAGCGAAAAACTCGTGTGGAATCTGGAGCATGATGCCTGCTCCGTCGCCCGTATCTTGCTCTGCTCCTGTCGTCCCTCGATGTTCGAGGTTGTCGAGGAGTTCGAGTCCGTCCGATACAACCCAGTGGTCGCTCTGGCCGTCGAGGTCCATGACGACTCCGACACCACAGTTCGACCGTTCGTCCGTGGGATCTGCAAGCCCGGCGTCGCCTGCAGAGAGACCTGTCTGTCGCTCAACCATGTGTTTCACGACTGGGGATGCCACTATAAGAGGGTAATCCTAATGGTATTAGTGTTGTTTAACCCCACATTAGGGAATATATATTTATAACGATTGTTCGAACTGTATCATCATTTATAAACAGTCGTCTGCAGGCCGGCGGTTCACTTGGTGTTCAGCCGAGCACGGGTGCAGATGACTGCTCGATACCAGAAACGTAGGCCGTCATGTCAGTTGTCGTTAACATTCCAACGACTCCTTCCGTCTCATCAACGACAGGAAGGTGGTGGACACTGTGGTCCAACATCACGCTTGCGGCCGCCTCAACCGGGTCGTTTGCCGTTACTGTAACCAGATCCGTCGTCATGAATTCGGACACGTCTAACCCCGCCGTATCGCCACCCTTTGCGGCGATTTCGACAAAGTCCGTGGAGGTGAGAATCCCCAGCAACGCTCCGTCAGCGTCGACGACAACAACAGAACTGATGTTCTCGTCAAGCATCCGCTTGGCGACCGCTTTCGCGTTCGCGTCGGCGGCAACAGTGGTGACAGGCGATGACATAATTCGTCCGACAAACACGTCGTCCATGACAGTCGATAACATAGGCCGAGATATAACCGTGTTGGTTCCGGATATCTATCCATTTCACCTGCTGAGAAGTATATAAGGTCTTAATATTCTGCGCTCGCCACAACGTATGCACCCCTTCAACTATTGGCCTCCTGTCTCCGAGATCCCACTCCAACTGGTCGGTTGCATCAGGGCTGTCGGCCTTCCATTGCTGTCGTAAACTGTCTGTAGAACTGTATTTCCTACGACGGTATCTGTTCGCCGTTTGGCGTTTGTATGACTGTAGTCTGACGGCGATTTATATACATAGGGACAGCAGTGATTATCGGGGGCACGGAGAAAAATGTCACACGCTCCCCGACCCCATCCTTCCTTCATACTGCTAGCTGTACCTTCGTGAGAACGCATACTCCCTCAGCGGTGGCAATATGCTTCACGGCAGTATCAGCCGGCATCTATCTATACAAGCCCATCGTATATGAATTAAACCATGTCTGGTCATGCTCCCAGCGTCGCTATCGCCTGTCAGGGCGGCGGCAGCCACACCGCGTTCACCGCCGGCGCGCTGAAGCGACTGCTACCCGCTGTCGACGCTAATTACGAACTCGTGGGACTGAGCGGAACCTCCGGTGGCGCACTCTGTGCGGTCACCGCGTGGTACGGCCTGCTCAGCGCCGGCCCTGACCGCGCGGCCGACATGCTGGATGATGTCTGGTGCGACGTCGCCGCGACCGACCCTGGCGAGTTTCTAGTCAATGAGTCGCTCGTTTGGCGCTCGCGCCTCCAACAGCTCATGTTCCCCATCCCGGAGGTCTCGCCGTACGCAGTGCCGGGCAATGCCGGCCAAGATTGGTATCTGGACCTGCTCGACCGACACATCGACTTCGACGACTTCGACTCGCTCGCGGCTGCGACCCCGCCGCACGTGACCATCGGTGCGGTTGACCTCAACAGCGGCAAGTTCGAAACCTTCTCAGACGACGCCATCACCCCGGAGACGGTGCTCGCATCCGCCGCGTATCCGCTGCTGTACGAGGCCGTCGAGATGAACGACCACTGGCACTGGGACGGCCTGTTCTCGCAGAACCCGCCAGTCAAGGAGTTCCTGACCAGCGAGCGGCCAAAGCCCGACGAACTCTGGGTCATCCAGATCGAGCCACAGACCTACGACGGCGTCCCGACCTCGCTGGCGGAAATCACCGACCGCCGGCAGGAACTGTCCGGAAACATCTCGCTGAATCAGGAACTGGACTTTATCGAAACAGTGAACGACTGGGTACGAGCTGGCTATCTCCCCGACGAATACAGACACGTCGAGATCCGACACCTGCGACTCGCCAGGAAGCACATTCCGTCTTCGAAGGTGGACCGTGACCCGCGGTTCATCGAGGACCTACTCGAACGCGGCGAGCGCGAGGCCGACGACTTCCTGAACCGGGTCGCCTGATGCCCACTCGCTCCGCTCGGGCCCGTTCAGTAGCTCTTGGCGAAGTAGGCCGTCTCGTTCCGACCTTTTACTTCCTCGGGTGCGCTCGTGATACGCTCGCACCGCTCGTCGCAAAACGTCGGCGAAAACTGCGGTCCCTCGCTCCGCTCGGGCCCATTCAGTAGCTCTTGGCGAAGTAGGCCGTCTCCTCGGCGTCCTCACCACAGATGGCGCAGTCCTCGTGGATCGGCTCCTCGTCGCGGTCAAGGGGCACCATCACGATTTCGGCCGCGATAGCGTCCTTGATCGGCTCCTCGCAGTCCTCGTCGCCACACCAACCACATTTCACGTAGCCGCCGTGCTGGCCGATAGTGCCGAGGATTTCCTCGCGGGACTCAGCCTCACGGATTTCGCCTTCCAGCGTCTCCTCAGCGCTGGCATATAGCTTGGCGTGGACGGTGTCGAGGTGGTCGGTAACGGTGTCGGCGATGCCGTCGCGGTCGACCGTCTCGGTTTCGCCGTCGGGCCGGTGGACCAGCGTGGCCTCACCGTCCTCAACCTCGTGGGGGCCGATTTCGACACGGAGGGGAACGCCGTGGAGTTCGTGTTCGTTGTACTTGAATCCGGGATTGCGGTGTTCGCGGTCGTCAAGTTCGACCCGGACGCCGGCCTCGTCAAGTTCGGCGGCGAGGTCGGCGGCGTAGTCGATGACATCGTCCTTGTTGTCCTCCTGCCAGATGGGGACGACGACGACCTGATCAGGCGCGAGCGCTGGTGGAAGGACCAGCCCCTGGTCGTCGGAGTGGGTCATGATGAGCGCACCCATCGCGCGCCAGGACAGTCCCCACGAGGTCGTGTGGGCCGTGTTCTCCTCCTCGTCGGCGTCGGCGTAGGTGATGTCGAACGCCTCGCCGAAGGAGGTCCCGAGGTAGTGGGAGGTGGCGGCCTGCACGGTCTTGCCGTCGGGCATCAACGTCTCGATGGTAGTCGTCGTGTGCGCGCCGGGGAATTTATCGTGAGGGGGCTTGCGGCCCTTCAGCGGCGGCATCGCCATGACCTCCTCGTAGAGGCGGGCGTACTGGTCCAGACGGGTCATCGTCTCCTCCCACGCGCCGTTCTCGTCGGCGTGGGCGGTGTGACCCTCCTGCCAGAGGAACTCCTTGGTGCGGAAGAACGGCTTCGTCTCCGTTGCTTCCCACCGGACGACCGAACACCACTGGTTCAGTCGCATCGGGAGGTCCCGGTGCGATCGAGTCCACTGTGCCATGAACGGCGCGATGATGGACTCGCTGGTAGGCCGAACCGCGAGACGCTCTTCGAGTTCATTGTGGCCGCCGTGGGTTACCCACGCCACCTCGGGGTCGAACCCTTCGACAACGTCTTTCTCTTTCTCAAGATAGCTCTCGGGGATAAACAGTGGGAAGTAGGCGTTCTGCACGCCAGTGTCCTTGAACCAGCCGTCGAGGTTGTTCTGGATACGCTCCCAGATAGCGTAGCCGCGTGGGCGCGTAACGATGAACCCGCCCATAGGGGCGTAGTCCGCGAGGCCGGCCTTCTGGACGACCTCGGCGTACCACTCGCCGGGTGAATGCTCCTTGCTCTCGGTGATGCCGAGTTCCTGCTCGCCACTCATTAGGTGTGTCGTGGCCCACGGCGCTAATAAACTCCCCGAAGGGTGGTGAGCCGCTGGCACGCCAACCGACCCAGTTCGATACCCCACTCCGCGCCGCGAGGACCGTTGTATCGGGGCCGGTATCAGGCCTGTTCAGCCCGAATGGAGAGGGCATCTCCGGGCCCAGGAGTGCCGAAAATTGACGCCGCGGACCCGCCGCGAAGGAACAGTTCCTGATACGGGTCGTCCCCGCCTGCTGACCCCGGGACGATAGCGAGGGACCCTTCTGGAACGTTCGACACAGCGTCCCTGACGACGGCCTCACAGGACTCGCCGTTGAGTTCGACAGTGACTGTGTCGCTCTCCGGTGTGAACGCTGAGTGGCGGATCGAGGTCTTGACGTTCCCGTAGCCGTCGACGTGACAGACCACGGACTCGGGCGGGGCCGGCACGTCGTCGAGTGACCGCTCCGCCCCGAGAGATGAGTGATTCCCGTTTGCGATTTCGGCGACGCGGCGCGGGAACGCGTCCCGCGAGCGGAACTGACCGGTGTCCGCCGGCAGTTCGATCTCACGGAAGGTCGTGGCGTGGTCGGCAATAAACGAGAGGTTGTAGCCGGCATCGACGGCGACGACGGGGACGCCGTTGTCCAGTTCGAGATAACAGAGCGCCCCGCCGGTGTCGGCTCGCTCTGGCGTCGACTCTGTCGTTCGTGGTGCCGTGTTCGAGTAAATCAGCAGGTCGTCGAACGTCGGATTGTGGACGCCGAGTTGCGCGATCCAGAATCCAGTGGCGACCGTCGAGAATGGCTTGACTTCGGTCGACTGAACGGTCATCGTCGGGTCAGCGGCAGTGAGACGATGGACGACTTCTGAGAAGGCCGGGTCGGCCGGGCCGTAGTCCGCGATAAGATGAACGAACGTGCTCATGTGAAGCTCCGGTCACCACCACGTCGGTACGCCTGTATAATCTTGTGCCTTGGTACCAGATGCAGAACTATCGAGCGTCCCTGACGACGCCGACTCAGGCACCGATTGTCGTCAGGGAGGCGATGGAGTCGGCGACGCGGCGTTCCATCCCTGTCCCAGCGAATCCCGGCACGGGGTCGACACCCTGTGCGTAGAACTCCGATTCGCTTTCGACAAACTCGACGCAGAGTGCCCGCGCGCCGAAGCGGTCTAGCAACTCCCGGACGCGGGCCGCAAGCGTCACCTCGACGGTCTCCTCGCTGATGATACGGTCCAGCCCGGACACTTCCGACCGGACCTGAATCGCTCGCAGATGGGTTTCGCGGCCGTCGTTGACGGCGAAGTACTTGTACTCCACCGGCTCCTTCTGAACACAGGCCTGGTAGAAATCACCCTCGTCACTGTTTACCGGCACACCGTCCCAAGAGTAGCGAGTGCGGGGGATGTAATCGCAGTCGGGCTTCTCGAACCAGACGGTCGGCACCTGACAGCCGACCTGCTCCAGTCCGTGCAGGGCGACGAGTCGGCAGGCAAGCGCCGTCGTCGGCAGGAACCCGTTCCACGTCTCAACGCCAACGCTGTCGGCGTACCGAAGGGCGCTGAATGACTCCGGCCCGAGCGTTGTATTGACGAGTGCAGATAGGTCGTCGATATCGGCTTTGGCCACCGGGTTTCCGGGGCGGAGAAACTGGATGTCGAACCCCCGAGCGGAGAGCCGCTCTGCGACGGCACCAAACACCGGGTGTTCAGGCTCGCAGATGAAGCCGATGCAGTCCATACCGCCACGTCTCAGCGGTCCGATAAAAAAGTCGCGCAAAACCGAACGACTGAGGCACCGTGGTTGCGAAGTGACGGCCTGATGAACCTGCTCAGTATTGGAGGGCATTCCGGTGCCGAGAGCTGGGACATCGTCGCCGTCGTTGTCCTCTCTGCCGTGGCCGGTGCAGTCCTGTGCGGACTCGCCCTGGCCGCGTACCGACAGCGCGGGACGCGTGCATATCTGCTGATTGCGCTCGCACTCACCGCGCTGTTCGTCCGCCCACTCATTGCGCTGCTATCTGGGTTTTCAGTGGTTTCAGCACCGACCCACCATCTCCTCGAACACGCGCTCGATACCGTCTTTGTCGTGCTCGTCCTCGGTGCAGTGTACTACGCCCGGACAGTCGAGAAACGCCTCGATGAGGAGGGACTATGAGCGACACCAGAGTTCGGATTTACCGGCATATCAAGTCGAATCCGGGCGTTCACTTCCGAGAACTAACACGGGGGCTGGACCTCGCAACGGGACAGGTTCAGTACCATCTGGCTCGACTCGACCGCGTTCACAGCGAGTCGGTCAACGGGCGGACGCACTACTACACGTCGTCGTTTGACTCCTGGGAGCGCCACGCCATCGCTTTCCTCCGGCGGGAGACGGCGAGGGATATTCTCGTTACGCTCATAGAGCGCGAAACCGCTCGCCCCGACGAGGTAGCCGACCACCTTGATATCGCCCGGAGTACGCTCGAACACCACCTGCGCGGTCTGGTCGAATACGACATCGTCGAAAAGCGTCGAGAGAGTGGTCGGGTGACGCTGGCGCTCTGCCGGCCGGACCTGACGGTCGAACTGCTCGCGGTAGTTGAGCCCACGGTATCCAGCCGCCTGTCGGGCCGCTTCACCCGGCTACTCGACCGGCTGTTCGAGAGCGAGTAGCCCGGTTTCCGCGGGCAGTGGGTGCTTTCGAGTCCTGTACCACAACCCAATTGGACCGGCAGTCCATAGAGTGGGTGATGACTGAACGTGGGATTTCCCGACGCGAGTTCGCCAAGAGCGCCGTGGCCATCGGCGGCACCGCGGCGCTGGCCGCCTGTCTCGACCGCGGGTCGGGAACAATACCCAGGGGAACCGACGACCTCTCGTCACTTCCGGACCGCCAGCACGCCTGGGACGCGTCGCTGGCGACCGACGACGCGGGGAACCACCGACTGTCGCGACACCACGTCCTCCTATTGCTTGACTACGCCAGCGACGGACCGCCGACCGATGCCGACCGCGAGCAGGTCGAATCGGCGCTTCGAGACCTCGAACGGGCCTACGAGTGGAGCAACGAGGGACTGCTGTTCACGCTCGGATACAGTCCGGCCTACTTCGACCGCTTTGAGGCCGACGTAGCCGGTGTCGACCTGCCCGAACCAATGGCGCTTGCCCCCTTCGAGGACCCAGAACTCGACACACCAGACGCACTGCTACACCTCGCGAGCGATGACGAGCGGGCCGTTATCGCCGCCGAGGAAGCGCTGAAAGGCAACCGAGACACGGTGAACGACCACGAGATGAGCGCTACCTTCAAGGGTGTCCTGCGCGAGGCGGAGCGTCGGACGGGATTCGTCGGCGCCGGTCTGCCCGCCGAGAATCAAGACGTCGACGGGGTTCCGGACTCCGAACCGGTCCCCGAAGAGGCCCCGCTGTTCATGGGATTCAAATCCGGGTTCAAGGAGAACCAGGCTTCCGAGGACCGGGTAACGGTTGATTCGGGGCCGTTCGCCGGCGGCGCGACCCAGCACCTCTCGAAAATCCGGCTGCAACTCCAGCAGTGGTACGAACAGGACTCCCGAGACCAGCGCGTCTCGAAGATGTTCTGTCCGGCCCACGCCGCCGAGGACAAGGTCGAAGGCGTCGGCGAGAACCTCGGCACTGACAACGGTGCCGGTGAGTGCCCAGAAGACGTGGTCGACAGCGGCCGGCGAGAGGGCGTTGTCGGCCACGCACAGAAGATGTCCCGCGTCAGAGAAGACGGAACACCGACGCTCCTCCGCCGGGACTTTAGTTCGACCGACGGCGGTGAAGCGGGATTGCACTTCCTCTCGCTACAGCGTTCTATCGCCGACTTCGTCGCGACAAAACAGGCGATGAACGGCACCGATGTCGCGAACGACTCCGCTGTCGGGCAGCGAGTGAACAACGGTATCCTCCAGTATATGACGGTCACGCGACGCGGGAACTACCTGCTCCCGCCACGCTCGCTGCGTTCCCTGCCCCGAGCGAACCCGGACACGTGAGCGGTAGGCGGAGCCACGCAGTCCTGCTTTCGGCCGCCGTACCAGAACGGTCTTTCAGATGAGGACCCAAAGACGGGCCATGAATCGACGACAGTTCCTCGCCAGTGCCGGCCTCGCCGGCACGACGGTCCTGGCGGGGTGTGGCTCGCTGAGTTCCCAGTCGACACGCGCTCCACCGCTGGTCGAGAACCGCCCTGACGCCACGTACCGCCCAACCCACGCAGAGGGGATGGGGATGGCCGGCATAGCGCAGGCGGGCGAGTACATGGTCGGACTGAGCTACTCCTTTCCCCACCGGTTCTGGACAGTAACCGGGACGACAGCCGAAAAGGTCGACATCCGGAGCGAGGACAGCGTCCACCTGATGGCGACTATCTGGGACCCCGAAACGGAAATGGTACTCCCAGTGTCCGCCGGCCTCTCAATCACAATCGAGCGCGACGGCGAGACAGTCGCCGACAAGTCCCCGTGGCCGATGATCTCCCAGAACATGGGGTTTCACTACGGCGACAACTACGCACTCGGCGGCGACGGCGTCTATCAGCTCTCGGTTCGCGTCAACGGGATGGGCGAGCGCCGGCTGGGTGCCCTCGAAGGCCGATTCAACGAGGCCGGCGAGGCGACGGTCGAATTCGACTTCGCCCAGAACACGCGCGACCAGCTCTCCTTTGAGGAGTTCCCAGACTCACAGGGCGAACGCGCGGCGGTCGACCTGATGAACATGGATATGGTGCCAACCTCGCAGGTCCCCGAAGTGTCGGCCCTGCCCGGAACGGTCCTCGGGACGGACAAAGGGAGTGACGGCGTCTACGCCGTTACGTGGCTGCAGGACGCGGCGTTCCTTGCCGACGGTGAGTCGTACCTCGCCGTCTCGGCTCGGACGCCGTACAACCGCGTTCCCCTCCCGATGATGTCCCTCGACGGAACCGTAGAGGCCGACAGCGAGACGCTGTTTGAAGACGCGCTGACCGCCGCGGTCCACCCCGAACTCGGATATCACTACGGCGCAATCGTCGAGACAGCAGCGCAAGCGCCGTCCGTCAGTGTCGACGTCGTCGCCCCGCCACAGGTGTCTCGTCACGAGGGATACGAGACAGCGTTCCTGACGGCGCCTTCGTTCTCGTTTGCCAGCGGCTAACCGCGATTAATCCATCCATTCGACGTAGTCCGGACACTCGTCGCATTCCACGCGGGTCGCCCATCTCTCACCGCGGTCGTGGTTCAACGGCGCCACCTTGGTGACGTTGACGTTCACTGAGCCGCATTTTGGACACTGTCCTGGTATTTTGGAGTTGGACATCGTCTGGTTTCCTCTTGGCTAATACACAATTCTCAGTTGTCAGTAATGTTATTTTCCCCCTGAATTACACCCAGGCCGGCAGCGTACAACTCACAGCACAGTCAACACTGACTGTAGAACAGAACCGGCCAGTTGCGGTTCTCGGAGGCTACATGGTCAGTACAATGGTAACTACCCAATAGGGAGACGGAGAGGGATGTGAACGGCCGCTCCAGCAATACCCAGAGGCTGCAGTAGACTGCAACACCACGCTTACGGCCCCCTTTCAGTCAGTCGAACCACTCGGTGTAATCGTGACAATCGCGGCACTCGGCACGGATGCTCCACTCGTCTCCGCGCTCGTGAAAGGACGGTGCAACCCTGTGTATCCGGACAGCGACTACTCCGCACTCTGGACACTGACTCGGAACCGGCTCACCAAACATGCATTGGGACTATCTGTATAGTCACAATCCCATTCTTGGTTCATATTTTCTCCCTAAAATAACATAATACTCGTTATATTTAGGATTTAAATGGCAGAAAACATAACAGACAGATACAGCAACAGTATACCCGATTTCACTCCACAGCGAACGGATTCTCAGTCTGTTGCCACGGCCAACCCGGGACGCGTGTCTGGACCCCAGCCGCGAGCGCAGCATCAAGATCGTCAGCACCCGCAGTGGCTGTGTCATCGCCGTGGGTTCGTACGTCCGCAAGGTGGAAGGTCGCCTCTGCAAGCAGTCGGAGCGGTTGCTCACCGGCGATCATAGCCGCCAACTCGCGGCCGAGGAGTTCGTCGACGACAAAACCCGGGTAATCGTCAGTAACGTCCAGTCCTCGGAGCAAACGGACCAGCGCGGCGACGTTGACCGCCCGGTCGCCGTCGGCAAACACCTCGTCGATAGCAGCCGTGTAGGCGTCGTCTGTGAGCGTGTCAACGTCAACACCGAACTGCGAACCCAGATAGGCTCGCGTTTCGTTTACTAGCGGGACAACGTCGTCGCCCCGCTCCTGCACCCAGTCGTACTCTTCGTGGACAGTTTCAGGCGTCAGTCGCATGCTGGGGTCTCACGTGGAGGCCGCTTACCGCTTGTGGGCGCACAGAGCGGCGACTGCGGGACAGTTCCGACCTCCGTATTGCGAAGGCTTTTATAACACGAGGGGAATACTGAGAAATAGAGGACGGTTTTCCGGACATCTCTCCACGTCCGGAGGCAACTCACCGATAACTGATGACTTTATTAGAGAGCGTACATCCCGCGGCACCAGGTCGGCCCGCACCAGCCGTGGACGGCCCCGCTACCGGGATGACCCGTTTTGAGCTATGAGCACTGTAGACAAGCAACTCGAAGACGTGAAGGCAACGATCGACGAGGAAGTCCCGCGCCGTATCTCCGTCTCGGATGTCACGTACGAGGGACCGGAACTCGTCATATACACGCGTGACCCGAAGGAGTTCGCTGCGAACAGCGACCTCGTTCGCCGGCTCGCATCGAAGCTCCGGAAACGCATCACGGTCCGACCGGACCCGGACGTACTGGCCCCGCCAGCCGAGGCCGAAGAGGCGATCCGGGAGCTCATCCCCGAGGAAGCCGGCGTCATGGACCTGAATTTCCACGCTGACACCGGTGAAGTCGTCGTCCAGGCACAGAAGCCCGGCGTCGTCATCGGTCGACGCGGCTCGACCCTGCGTGAGATCACGCAGGAGGTCGGGTGGACACCCGAGGTCGTTCGGACGCCACCCATCGAGTCCTCGACAGTCGAGAACGTCCGGAACTTCCTCAAACAGGAGCGCGAGGACCGCCGTGACATCCTCGAACGCGTCGGCCGGCAGATCCACCGCGAGCCGATGTCGGACGACGAGTACGTCCGCATTACGACGCTGGGCTGCTGTCGGGAGGTCGGCCGCGCTGCGTTCATCCTCTCGACGCCGGACACGCGAATCCTCATCGACTGCGGTAACAAGCCCGGTGCCAACGGCGAGCAGCCGTATCTGGACATTCCGGAGGCGTTCGGTGCCGGGACCAACGGCATCGACGCCGTCGTCCTGACCCACGCACATCTCGACCACTCAGCGCTGGTCCCGCTCCTGTTCGAGTACGGCTACGACGGCCCCATCTACTGCACTGAGCCGACACGGGACCTGATGGGACTCCTGACACTCGATCACCTCGACACCGCCGCGGACGACGGCCGCACCCCGCCGTACGACTCCGAGATGGTCCGTGAGGCGATCAAACACACCATCCCGCTGGAGTACGGTGACGTGACGGATATCGCGCCCGACATCAAGCTGACACTGCACAACGCCGGCCACATTTTGGGCTCATCAGTGTGTCACTTCCACGTCGGCGACGGGCTGTACAACGTCGCCTTCTCCGGCGATATCCACTACGACGACACGCGTCTGTTCGACGGCGCTGTCAACGACTTCCCCCGGGTCGAAACGCTCGTGCTGGAGTCGACCTACGGCGGCCGCAACGACTACCAGACCGACCAGGAAGACTCGGAGCGAAAGCTCAAGCAGATCATCCAGAACGCCTACGACCGCAACGGGAAGGTCCTCATTCCGACCTTCGCCGTGGGGCGGTCCCAGGAACTCATGCTCGTCCTCGAAGAGGCGATGCGGAACGGCGACATCCCCGAGATGCCGGTCCATCTTGATGGAATGATCTGGGAGGCGACAGCCGTTCACACGACCTACCCCGAGTATCTCCGCGACGGCCTGCAGGATCGCATCTTCGACGAAGACAAGAACCCGTTCTTGGCTGACCGGTTCAATCCTATCGACGGCGATGACGAGGAACGGGAAGAGATCGCCGACGGCGATTCCTGTATCATCCTCTCTACGTCCGGGATGCTCACCGGCGGCCCGGTTATGTCCTGGCTCGACCAGCTCGGCCCGGACCCGGATTCGACGCTCACTTTCGTCGACTATCAGGCGGAGGGCACACTCGGCAAGCGAATCCAGCGCGGCATCGACGAGGTTCCTGTCAGCGGCAGCGGACGCAACGAGAAGGTCCCACTGGAGATGACCGTCGAAACGGTCGACGGCTTCTCCGGGCACGCCGACCGACAAGGGCTAGAGAACTTCGTGAAGACAATGAACCCCCGACCTGAGAAAATCCTCTGCGTGCACGGCGACGAATCCGCGACACAGGACCTCTCCTCGTCGCTGTACCACGACCAGAACATCCGGACCTTCGCGCCGGAGAACCTCGAAACGTTCCGCTTCCGCTGACCCGGTCGCTGCTCTCTGTTCGCGGTCAGTAGTCAGACAAACCTCTATACCGCAAGCGGGTGAAGCAGCACGTATGGACATCATCCAGTATCTCGACGAGCTCGAACCGGTCGGGATGGTACTCATCGGACTCGTGCTGTTCATCATCCCGGAACCTGCGACATCGACGCTTGGAATCAGCCTGATAGTGCTCGGCGGCGCGTGGTGGTTCTACGAGTGGAACCGCTGAAATAACTCGGATGAATCACGACCGCATTCACGCACAGGAACCGTCACACCACCGCGACCGCTGGACGGTCGGCACAATCACCGAGATAGCGGAGCGCGATGGCCACTGTGTCGTCACTGTCGAAGACGAGTCCAGTGAGCCAGCTGAGCTCGTCGTCACCATGGCCATTCGGGACCTGTTCGTCAGTCGGCTAGACATCGGCGACGACGAAAGTCCGGTCGGCGAGCGCGTCTGGTTCCGGAAACGCGGCGGGCAGTAGCGAGCCGCTGGCGCGTCCGGGATGCGACCGACGGTGACTACGACAGGTCGACGGTCCGGTCGGCCCAGTGCCGGAGTCGGTCGAGCGCGTCCCGCTCGGCCCGAGACACCGGGTCATCGACGCCCAGCTCGTCGCTGTCGAAGGCGTTGAGGACGGCTACGTCCGCCTTCTCACAGTATCCGGTGAGCCGGCTGACCGCAACGGAATCGTGCTGGAACGGAATCGTCGCGTCGTTGACGAACACCGCCCGGGGAGTCTCCGGGAGTGCGTCCAGCTGTTGCTCGGCACGGCGAGCGTTGTCCCGGGCGAGCGCGACCGCCTGCTCGGCCGTCTCGCTCTCAGCCCGCGGTGCACTGGCGTCAATGCGACCGAGCCAGACCGCCTCCGGCACAGTGGTGAAGCGGTCAAGGCGACCGCCCAGAATTGTCCCGTCGCGTTCGAGTTCGGGTGCGAAATCGAGGACGACAACACCCTCGGTGCCCTCGCTGTCAAGCCAGGCGTTGAGGGCGGCCGCGGTCGTCCGCGTCTTGCCGGCGTTGGAGGGACCAGTGACGAGCGTCGACCCCGAGAGCGGGAACTGGAGACCGGTCACGCGAGGAGTTCCTCCCGGAGGAACTTCCCGCCGAGGCCAGCCATAGCGAGACCGAGCGCGATAGCGAACGCCAGCACGAACCCTGAAAGTGGGCCGACGCCCCCGCCGAGCTGTTCGACAACGAAGTTCGCGGCCAACCCGCCCGAAACAGCGATGAGCGCCAGCCCGCCGACGTTGGCGAGCAGCGAGTTCGACTCCGGAACCGCAGCAGAGTTCAGGAGATAGAGGACAAGGGCGATGGCGAACGGCGTGCCGACCGTGCCGAGCGCGAGCACGAGGACGAGTTGGCCGAGGACGTTCCCGCCGATGAACGCGCCCGGAGCAGACAGCAGCGCAACAGCGGCGAGCAGGCCGCGGTAACGGTTATCCTCGATAGTGGTGCCCCAGCCGAGTTTGTCCGCGAGCAGGAACGGCGGGACGATGGTGTTGCCCCCGAGCGTCGACACGGCAGCACCCCACAGACCGAGCAGGAACAGCCAGCGGGCGCTGTCGCCGACTAGCGGTCCGAGGGCCTCAGCAGCGCCGACCGTCGTGAGGTCGCCAGAGGTGAGTACGCTCGCCGTCACCAGAAAGATAGCGAGGCTGTAGATGCCAAACGCCACCAGCATGGACGCCCCGACGTCGACCGTCGCGAGGTCGTAGTCGTCGCGAGTCCAACCCCGCGCCCGCATCGTGTAGGAGTGCATCGTGATGAGCGTGATGTGGACCGCGCCGCCGAGGATGCCGGCCGCGACCAGCGCGCTCCCGGACGGGACCGAGGGGACCAGTCCGGCCACCGCCGCGCCGGCGTCGATGGGCACGACGAACAGACTGGCGACGAACGCGACGACGACCAGCAGGACGAGGACTTTCGCGGCCAGTTCGAGGAAGCGATAGCCCCCGCCCGCCAGCCCTGCTGCGAGGATGAGCGCCCAGACGACGCCCCAGATGCGCGCGTCGATACCGGTTACCGTTGCCGAAACGGTAGCGACGGTCTTCATGATGACGAGCTGTGCCACGCCGGCGGCGAGTACCGCGTCCCCGACCAGTAGCCACGCCCACGTTTCGCCGAGGTGGTCCTCGACGACGGCGACAATGCCACGCTCGGTCAGCAGTCCCAGCCGCATCGCGAGATACTGCGCCAGCGCCCCCGCCCCTGCGGAGAGGACGACGACCCACAGGAGACTGTAGCCGAACGCACCCCCAGCAGTGACGAGGCTGGCTATCGTTGCCGGGCCGGCGGCGATTGCGCCCGCAATCCAGGACGGTCCCATCGCTTCGACGTAATCACTGATTGTCCCGCTGCTCACAGCCGAACTATCGACGGTTTCGGTCGAACTCATACCTCCGGCTTGGGTGAGGCCCCCTGAAAACACTGCCGACATATTGTTCGGTGGTATTCGGCAGTAATTCGACTGCTGTACTGCGATTACGGGAAAATGGAAGCGCTGGCCGAATTGACAGACCACACGCTCACCGGGCGGACCGCTACCAGAAAGAGTACAGACTGCGTCGGCTCAGAGTTCGACGGTTCCGAGGTCCGATTCCAGTTCGTCGACGTGGTCGTTGTATGCGTCGACGAAATCCGCGAACTGCGGGGCGTACTCGCGGATGTCGGCCGCCGAAGGGGGTTCGTACTGCGAGAGGAGATAGAGCCCGTTGCTCCCGCCGACCCGGAGGTACGACGCGCCGTCAGTGTCCCATTTGAGTTCCCAGCGCGTGCCGCCGATTCGGCTGGTGAACGTTCCGTAGTCGCCGCCCTCGTAACGCTGGAGTTCCCGCGCGATCTGGTCACAGATTTCGCGGACGCGGCCGAGGACACGGTCGCGTTCGGCCACGACGCCATCGGTTGTTGCGATTTCCGGGAACTCTGTCGACACGTCGTCGAGCACGCCGTCGAGCGACGCGACGTAGTCGTTGAACCCCTCGACAAAGGCGTCGTAGTCGGCGAGCGCGGTCGCTAGCGGCTCCGGCTCTGGCGGCTGCTTGGTCGAGATGACATACGTATCCGAGCCGCGCGACGGCGAGAACCGCAGGTACTCCAGGTCGCCGCCCTCGTACTTGACGGTCCACTCGCCGCGGTCGGTCTCGATGTCCGCCTGTCCGTAGTCGCCGCCTTCCAGCCGAGCGAGCTGGTAGGCGACCTGTCCGGCGTGGTCCCGGACCGCCGCGACCAGTTCGTCACGCTGCTGTGCAACGGCCGTTGCGTCGGCGGGGTCCACCGGTGGCCACTCTGTCACAGTAGACGGAAGCGACGGGACGGCAATAACAGGCTCGGTCGGCTACTCGGACTCCAGCAGGGCGTCGTCGCCGTGGCGCTCGCGGAGGCCCTCGAAGTACTCCCGCTGTTCATCAATGTTCGATGTCGGTTCGTCGTACACGTCGGTAAAGAGGTCCGTCGGGTCCGGCGCATGGGACTCAGCGTTGTCAATAATCTCGCCGAGGCGCTCGTCGATGGTGTCGTCCATCACGTCAATTTTTCCGTCGTCCAGCAGATTGCAGTTTCTGAGGAACGCCTCCATGCGGTCCAGCGGGTCGCGTTCGCGCCACTCTTCGACCTCCGCGTCGTCCCGGTACACGTCCGGGTCGTCGGCGGTCGTGTGCGCGCCGAAGCGGTACTGGACAGCCTCGATGAAAATTGGTTCCTGCTCGCCGCCGTTTGCTCCCACAGCCCGCTCTCTGGCGGCCTCGGTGACGGAGTAGGTCGCCAGGGGGTCCATCCCGTCGACCTGCACGCCGTCGAAGCCGTAGGCGTCGGCCTTCTGTGCCAGCGTCTGACTGGCGGTCTGGCGCTCTCGGGGGACAGAGATAGCCCACTGGTTGTTGTTGCAGAAGAACACCGTCGGCGTCTCGAACACGCCGGCGAAGTTCATCGCCTCGTGGAAGTCTCCCTCGCTGGTGGCCCCGTCGCCGAAGTGGACGACGCCAGCCCGCTCATCGCCCCTTTTTTTTGCTGCCCACGACCAGCCGACAGCGTGGGGGAGATGCGCGCCGATAGAGATGTTCAGCGGGAACACGTTCACGTCGCCGAGCGCGGCGTTGCCCGCTTCGTGGCCCATCCAGTAGAGGACGTACTCCCAGGGGAGCCCGCGAGCCACAAGTGCGCCGTGTTCCCGGTACTGATAGAAGATCGTGTCCTCGTCGGCCAGCGCGTACGTCGACCCGACCTGTGACCCCTCCTGACCCGCCAGCGACGAGTAGGTGCCGAGTCGGCCCTGTCGCTGGAGGCTTATCATCCGCTCGTCGAACCGGCGGGCAAAGCGCATATCGCGGTACATCGACACCAGCGCCTCGTCGGACAGGTCCGGAATGAGGTCCGGGTCGACGATTTCACCGTCTGCATCGAGCGCCTGTATACGGTCGTCAGGTGCCCGATTGAGAACGTCCTGTGTCATTTCGTACCCTACACTCGGAGAGGACCGTCAAAAAGCTGTGTTCGGCTCCGGTCAGTCGAGCCACTCCAGCACGCGCCGACGTCCTGACCCGAGTATTCATGCCGTGTCCGCCCAACGTATCCATGATGCTCGGCAAAGAGGGCCCAGCGGCGGACAGTGAGCGGGTGACGCTCTGGCGGGACCACCACCTATCGCACACCCATGCGGTACTCTGGACCGTCATCCTCGTCGCAACAGTCGGAGATATCCTCCTGACGATGACCGGGCTCACGGTCGGTCTGCAGGAGGGGAACGCCGTCGTCAGCACGATGCTTGCGGAGTTCGGGCTGGCTGGCCTCTGGCTGGTGAAGTTCGGGGCGATGCTGTGGCTGGTCGCCGGATGGCGACTGCTCTCCGAGCGCAACGCGACGGTCTTTCTTGCCCTGTTTGCCGTGGTGACGCTCGCGGTCGTTGCCTACAACTCAGTCACCATCCTGCAGTACCGCGGGGTAATAACGGCTGTTGCGGGCATTTGAAGCGCTGAGGCGTCAGGATTCAGGAACAGCGGGATTAAGTACCACTGGGTGTGACCACGGTGTAATGGATAGACGGTCTTTCCTGACAGCGGCCGGCGCGACGGTGTCCGTCTCGTTTGCCGGCTGTGCGGGGCTGGGCGGCAGCGACGAATCGAGCACCGGGGCGTCGAACACGGACGAGTCAACCGCCTCCGGGACGAGTACCGGGAGCGCCGACGGTGCCGGCGAGACGCTGGTCGTCGGGACCTACAGCGCGTTCGTCGACTCGCCGTCGACAAGTCCAGGCGCGTGGGTGAAACAGCGCTTCGAGGAGGAGTTCGACGCCCGCCTGATCTGGCAGACACCGAGCAACGAGGTCAATCACTACATCGAGCGCCGGAACGCCGGCGTCGACATCGAGGCCGACATGTACCTCGGACTGAACACCGACCACCTCGTCCGAGTTGACGAAAACCTTGACGACGGGCTGTTCGCCGATGTCGGCGATGTGGCTGGACAGGACGACATCAAATCTGGGCTGCAATTCGACCCCGACGGGCGGGCGATTCCCTACGACACTGGCTACATCAGCCTGGTGTTCGACGGCACAGCGACCACAGCGCCGGAGACCTTCGATGGCCTCCTTGCTGAGGAACACGCTGGCGACCTCATCACGCAGAACCCTGCCAGTTCAGCGACCGGGCGGGCGTTCCTGCTGCACACGGTCAAGCAGTTCGGCCCGGACGGCTATCTGGACTACTGGAGCGACCTGCAGGACAACGACGTTCGGGTGCTTGGCTCCTGGAGCGATGCCTACAGCGCGTGGTCGGGCGGCGAAGCGCCGATGGTCGTCTCCTACTCCACCGACCAGGTGTTCGCGGACCAGAACGACGCCGATCTGGAAGAACACCAGATCCGCTTCCTGAACGACCAGGGCTACGCCAACCCGGAAGGGATGGCGGTCTTCGATGGAGCGGACACGCCCGACCTCGCCCGGGAGTTCATGGGCTTCCTGCTGCGCCCGGAAATCCAGGGCGAAATCGCCGTCCGGAACGTCCAGTTCCCGGCAACAGAATCAGCCGACCTCCCCGAGGACTACGCCGAACTGGCCCAAGAGCCCCCGGAACCAGTCACGTTCGGCTACGACGAACTCAAGGGCTCCGTCTCGGGCTGGATCTCCGACTGGGAACGGCAGTTCGCCTCGAACTAACGACGACGGACTGTGGCCCGAGATTTCGACGGCGGCGCGGATGGTGCCGACAGCGAAAAGATGACAGAGACAGCGAGTAGTCCATCCAGCAAGCGAGGCCGAACCGTCCGCAACACTATCGAGCGTCGGGCAATCGTCGGGCTCGCGGTCGCCACTATCGCGCTGTTGCTCGGCATCTTCTACTACCCGGTGGCGACAGTCTTTATCGACAGCGTCCTCGTCGACGGCCGCTGGACGGGACGGGTGTTCGTCTCGATACTGCAGGACCCGTTCTATTTCGGGGAGCCCGCGCGGTTGCTCGCTGGCGAACCAGTGGGAACCGTCATCGAGAGCATCCGCTCGCCGGACCGGCGGCTGGGCGTCATCGGCTTCACGGCATATCAGGCGGCCCTCTCAACCGTTGCCAGCGTCGCCCTCGGCCTGCCGGCAGCGTATCTGCTCGCTCGTTATGAGTTCCCCGGTCGGCGAACGCTCCGATCGCTAACGATTCTCCCCTTCGTCCTCCCGTCGATAATGGTCGGGGTGGGCTTCGTCGCCACGTTCGGCCGGAACGGGACGCTCAACGCCGTGCTCGGCGCGCTCGGTCTGGGACAGGTGAATCTCCTGTTTACGCTAGAGGCTGTTGTCATCGCTCACGCGTTCTACAACGCGCCCCTCGTGGCGCGGGTGACCACCGCCGCCTGGGAGTCCGTCGACGCCAGCGCGGTCGAGACGGCCCGGAGCCTCGGCGCGAGCCCCTTCCGAGCGTTCCGCGACGTGGTCGCCCCGCAACTGTATCCATCGGTGCTGATGGGCGCGGCGCTTACTTTTGTGTTCACCTTCAGTACGTTCCCCATCGTCCTCGCCTTGGGCGGCTTCCAGCTTGCGACCGTCGAGGTGTTCGTCTACCGGCTCATCCGCGACCTAGAGTACGCCGAGGCGGCCGCCCTCGCGCTGATTGAACTCGGCATCTCGCTGGGGCTGCTGTACGCGTATCTCCGCTACGAGGCCAAGCATACCGTCCGGTCGCGGGGGATTCGACCGCTGCCCCGCCGACCACTCAGGCCGCCGTCACTCTCAGTCCGGGAACTGCTCCCCCGACTGGGGCTCGCTGTCTACGCCGTCGTCGCGCTGGCGGTGTTCGTCGCGCCGATAGCGAGCATGGTGCTCGCCAGCCTCAGCGGCCCGGAGGGGCTGACGCTGGCGAACTATCAGTTCCTCATCGACCGCCAGACGACCGGCGCATCGTTCCAGGTCCAGCCGTGGGATGCGGTCAGGAACTCACTGCTGTTCGGGGTCGCCTCGCTCGCCGTTGCCCTGCCGATGGGCGTCGTCGTGGCCGTCCTCACGACCCGGGACTACCGCGGTCGGAAGCTCGTCGACGCCGTGGCGATGGCCCCGCTGGCCGTATCGGGCATCGTCGTCGGCCTCGGCCTGCTCCGGGGCCTCGTCTTCGGTGTCGAGGTGGGTGGCTCCCGCCTCGCCGTCGGCGGCGGCCTCGCTATCATCGCCGCCCATGCCGTCGCCGGCTACCCGTTCGTCGTTCGGACGGTCACGCCCGGACTCGAGGGAGTCGACCACACGCTGGTCGAATCCGCCCGCGCGCTCGGCGCGCCGCGTGCCAGAGCGCTGCTGGACATTGAACTGCCGCTCGTGTGGCCAGCGGTCATCGCTGGGGCCGCCTTTGCGTTCGCTATCTCTATCGGGGAGTTCTCGGCGACCATTGTCCTTGCCTCCGGGACGAACCAGTTCACGATGCCAATCGCCATCGAACGGTTCATCGGCCGCCGGCTCGGTCCCGCGACAGCGATGGGCGTCGTTTTGCTCGTGGTCACCAGCGCGAGCTTCCTGCTCATCGACCGGCTGGGAGGTGACGAGGTTGGGTTCTAAGGAGCCCCCCGCAGACGGTGCTGCCGTGAACCGGGCCGCCCCGCCGGCCGTCGAACTCGACGGCGTCACCAGACGCTACGGCGAGACGACCGCCGTCGAGGACCTGTCGCTTTCCGTTCGGGACGGCGAGTTCTTCACGCTGGTCGGACCCTCCGGCTGTGGGAAGACGACGACGCTCCGGCTCATCGCCGGCTTCGAGGACCCGACGCAGGGCGAAGTCCGGTTCGGCGGCGAGTCCGTCACCGGCGTCCCCCCAGAGGACCGCGACGTAGGCGTTGTCTTCCAGAACTACGCGCTGTTCCCGCACATGACCGTCGGGGAGAACGTCGCCTACGGGCTCTCGTTCACCGACCCGCCAGGCGGCGGCAGTGACGAGGCCCGGGTGCGCGAACTGCTTGAGCTGGTGGACCTCGGCGGCATGGTGGACCGGGACCCCGACACGCTCTCGGGCGGCCAGCAGCAGCGGGTGGCGATGGCCCGCGCACTGGCCCCCGGCCCCGACGTACTCTTGCTCGACGAGCCGATGAGCGCGCTTGACGCGAAACTCCGGGAGCGCCTCCGCGTGCAGGTCCGCGAGATTCAGCAGGAACTGGGAATTACGACGATTTACGTCACCCACGACCAGGAAGAGGCCCTGGCCGTGTCCGACCGCGTGGCGGTCATGCGCGACGGGACGCCGGAACAGGTCGCGCCGCCGCGGACCATCTACCGCGAGCCGGCGACGGAGTTTGTCGCCACCTTCGTCGGCGACAACAACGTCCTCAACGGTACGGTGACGGCGGTACGGTCGACCGTCCGCGCCGAGGACGCCGACAACTCTGGCGATGAGAGTGGATATTCCATCGCAGACGTGACAGTCGACGATACCACGCTCTCAGTGGCCCTGAATGGTGACAGCGACCCGACCGCGGCTGTCTCGTCCGGAGACCGGCTCACATTCTGTGTGCGACCGGAACGGCTTGCTGTCGACGCCGACCGAAACGCGGTGACGGCGACGGTCACGAGTGCGGAGTTCCTCGGCGAAACCACGCGCGTTCATCTCGACTGGGAGGGCCGCGAACTCCTGTTGCGAGTCGAAGACCCGCCGACCGGGGCCGTGACAGTCGGCTTTGCCCCGGCGGACGCACACATTGTCGACAGACAGCCGTAAGCTATCAATCCCCACGCCGGCACCGGAATGGAGTCTGTTTTAACCGACCTGTGGTTATCGCCGATATCAATATGACACGCGGTGCCGTCGCAAGTGGTCGGAAGAGGGGTATCGGAGCGTGTCGACAGGGCTGGCGGAAATCACCACCCATAGGCTGGAGTCATGCCGGAGTCCAGTCAAATAGGCGCGACGGGGGTCAGTGATGGTCGAGTTCGAACCCCGACTGTTCGACGATATCGACCCGTCTGAACGGCCATCATTGGGGGCTGCACTCGTGCCGATCGCGGGGATGATCGTGTTCCTCAGCGTGGGCCTCATTGCCTTCGATCTGGACCCACAGTTCCCGCTGTTCTGGGGAATTGCCTTCACCGGCCTATTCGCACGGTACCACCTCGGGCTCTCGTGGTCGGAACTGTACGACGGTATTGCCAGTAGCCTGCTCATGGGAATGCGGGTGATTCTCATCATGTTCACCGTCTATGCGCTCATTGCGTCGTGGATTCAGGCGGGCACGATTCCAAGCCTGATGTACTTCGGGCTGGAACTGTTCACGCCAATGGTGTTTCTCCCGGTAGCAGCTATCCTCTCCGCAATAATCTCCTTCGCCGTTGGTTCCTCGTGGACGACGGCCGGGACGCTCGGGGTCGCGCTCATCGGGATCGGTTCGGGACTGGGTATTTCAGAGCCGATGACCGCCGGCGCGATTCTCAGCGGGGCCTACACGGGGGACAAGCAGTCCCCGCTCTCGGATACGACGAATCTGGCCGCAGCAGTGACAGACACGGACCTGTATGAGCACATCAACGCGATGCGGGCCGGCACGCTCGCCGCGTTCACGATTGCCGTCGTCCTGTACGCCGGCCTCGGGCTGCGAGCGGCTGGGGCTATCCCCGCCAACCGCGTTGCGTCAATCCAGGCGGCGATAGAGAGCACGTACGTCGTCTCGCCGCTCGTGTTTTTGCCGGTCATCGTGACCTTTGGGCTTGCACTGCGTGGCATCCCAGCCCTGCCGACGCTCGGGACAGGTGTCTTCGCGGGCGTTGGGACCGCAATGCTCGTGCAGGGAACCGGATTTGGCGCTGCGTGGTCGGCGGCACAGTCCGGGACAGCCCCAGAGACGGGCATGGAACTCGTAAACGGACTCTTAGGGAGCGGCGGCCTGACCGGCGGCGCGTGGATTGTGACGATTGCGATTGCCGCGCTCGCACTGGGCGGCCTGCTTGAACGGGCCGGCGTGCTCGCGGTGCTCTCCCACCATCTCGGGCGACTCTGCCACAGCGTTGCGAGCCTCACGGGCGTCACCGCTGTGTCCGCCGTCTCGATGAACATTCTCGCGGCGGAGCAGTACGTGAGCATCGTGGTGCCGGGGATGACGCTCGGTAATCTGTACAACGAACAGGGGCTCAAGAGTCAGAACCTCTCCCGAGCCATCGAAGCGTCGGGAACGACGACGAGTGCGCTTATTCCGTGGAGCAGCGGCGGACTGTTCATGGCCGGGACGCTCGGCGTCCCGACGCTGGAATACGCGCCGTACTACTTCTTCGGCTTCCTCTCGCCGCTCGTGCTCCTGTTCATGGGGGTGACCGGCTGGCAGATCGTCTATGCGGACCGAGCCGACAGCGAAGAGCCGGCCACGGGGCCCGGTGGTGCCGGATCGGTGACAGCGGGCGAGGACTAATCGGCCCCGAGCCGCCTGCGGTAGCGAATCGGTGACCACATCTGGAAGTCGTCTTCTGGCCTCGCTGAGTCGCGCGTGTGCGTGTGCGCGCGAAGCCCTCATAAGTCCACAGCCCCTACTTTAGTTGATGACACCACAGAAGCCATCCGCTGACGGCGAGCAGGCTGCCGACGGTCGGGCGAGCGACGCGGGTCCGGCAGTCGACTACGAGACGGTGTCGGTCCCAGTGCTGGTCGTCGGCGCTGGCGCTGCCGGGGCGCGGGTCGCAATTGGACTTGCCGAGAACGGTGTCGAGCCGCTGGTCATCGGTAAACGGGACCACGGCGACGCGCACACGACGTGGGCAGCCGGCGGCATTAACGCCTCGCTGGGGTCGCTCGATCCCGAGGACGACTGGACCATCCACGCGGCAGACACGCTGGACGAGGGGCATTTCATCAACGACCCAAAAGCGGTCGAACTGACGGCCAAGCATATGCCCGACCGAATCCGGGAGCTTGACGACTGGGGGATGCCGTTTGACCGTACCGAAGACGGGAAAATCAATCAACGGTACTTCGGCGCGCAGTCGTTCCGTCGGACCTGCTTCGTCGGCGACCGGACAGGCGAGGCGATGCTGGATACGCTCGTCGACAAGGCACAGAGTCTCGGGATTCCCTACCGCGACAACGTGATGATTACCCGCCTGCTCTCGGACGGCGATCAGGTCTACGGCGCGGCCGGCTACGACATGGAGAGCGGCGAGTTCATCCTCTTCGAGTCGGACCACATCGTTCTGGCAGCGGGTGGCTCCTCTGCCCTGTACAACCGCCATTCCTCGCGTGATGAGGAGAACAACGGCGACGGCCCGGCGCTGGCGCTCGAAGCCGGCGCGTCGCTGATGGATATGGAGTTCGTTCAGTTCCACCCAACGGGGATGGTCGGCGACCGCTACGGCGAGGACTGGGACGGCCGACTCGTCACCGAGGCGGTCCGCGGCGAGGGCGGTCGACTACTCAACGCTGATGGCGAGCGGTTCATGGAGGAGTACTCACCGGACCAGATGGAACTCGACGCGCGGGACGTGGTGGCCCGCGCCATCGCGCAAGAACTCCGTGAAGGCCGCGGAACGGAGAACGGCGGCGTCTATCTGGACATTTCCCACCGCGAGGACGAATACATTAAATCGCGGCTCCCGCGGATGTACGAGCGGTTCATGGATCTCGGCGTTGACATCACCGAGAAGCCGATGGAAGTCGCACCGACTGCCCACTACTCGATGGGCGGCGTCGACATCGATTTCGAGAGCGGCGAAACCGGCGTCGGTGGGCTCTATGCCGTCGGCGAGACGGTCGCAGGCGTGCACGGTGCGAACCGACTCGGCGGGAACTCGCTCGCGGAGACGGTCGCCATCGGCGCGCTCGTCGGCGACCACGTCGCAACGCAGGTGACAGGCGACGACCGCAACGGGGCCCTGCCGGACGGGCAGCGTGCTATCGCTGAGCGTGAGTTCCAGTCGCTGCGGGAACTAGAGGCATCGGACGGCGACGAGACGCCCGAACAGCTCCTCGCGGACCTCGGCGACCTGCTGTGGGAGCATGCTGGCATCCTCCGCACTGACGAGTCGGTGTCGGCAGGGCTGGAGAAGCTCCGAAACCTCCGCGAGCGGACGGGGAACATGCATGTTGACGGCGACCGGACCAGCCTGTCGTTCGAACTCGCTGTCGACCTCTCGTTCAGCCTCACGGTGGCCGAAGCGCTGCTACTGGGTGCGCGCAAGCGCGATGAGTCCCGCGGCGCACACTACCGCACCGATGCGCCCGACGTAGACCCCGACTGGCGGCGGAACATCCTCGTGGACCAGGGTGACACAGGACTCGAACTGACGACCCGTGGTGTCGCAGAACCGAGCGACGCAGTCAGCGAGGCGGTCGATGTCGGCTACGAGCTTGACTACCACCACCTCGAGTAGGGGACGCTCCGGGAACGCTCTCGGCCTGTCGGGGCACTACTCAAACGTTGATGGGCTCGTGGTTTTGGCTCCGCTGTTGTGTCCGGGATAGCATCCGCTGTGTTGTCTTTCAAATCGACGCGACTTCGCCGGCTACTCCTCGACAGCCACAACCGCTGCCATAATTTCGTCGACCAGTCGCGGGCTGTAC
This sequence comes from Haloarcula sp. JP-Z28, assembly GCF_011440255.1. Taxonomy (NCBI): domain Archaea; kingdom Methanobacteriati; phylum Methanobacteriota; class Halobacteria; order Halobacteriales; family Haloarculaceae; genus Haloarcula; species Haloarcula sp. JP-Z28. The sequence continues at coordinate 68,185 of NZ_JAAOHT010000003.1, forward strand.
GTCCAGAGGCCCCGGAACGGCCCGTCAGCAGTTTCCTCAGCAACGAGTGCACACTTGTTCTGGTCGTCACCGGCGGCGTCGAACGCCAGCAACCACACCTGTTCGAGGGCGGTGTCTGTGAGTGGGTGAAACGTGATTCCGGGAATCGTCGGCGGCTCCCAGTCCGCCTGTCCGTACACGTGGATGTCGAGGGCCGTGTCGCTGGCAAGCGTCTCGTATCGGGCGCGCTGAGAGCGGAAAATCGACAGCGACTGGAAGCTCACTCGAAGGGTTCCGTTCCCGACGCGGTAGGCCCTGTCCTCGAACTCGCGAGACGTTTCAAGCAACTGTGCCGGCGTGAGCGACGAGAGGAGCGTGTTCGCGAGCGCCGAGTAGAGCAGCTGTCGACCCGGGTCACTGTCAGGCGGTCCGCTGTCGTCGGAACCGATCGCCGGCGTACACAGGAACGCCTGCAGCGCGGTGAGCGGGACTGTCTCTGCGAACGCGCTGTCCCGACGGATGACGACGAACGCATCCTGATGGCCGGTCGGGAGTTTCCGCCAGATGGCGTCGATTCCTTGGCTTGCCAGACGCTCGACCACAACCGTCGCTGCGGGCGGGCCGTACACAGTCATCGCTACGTCCGAACCCTCAAACCGTCGGAGGAGCGTGCTGACTGTCATCGGCCCATCGTTAGTGTTCGTGGTCTGCCTCAGCGCTGTCCAGATCGGTTATTGTCGCAAGAATCTCGGTCGTCGACGGCGGCAGCGATGCCAGCGTTGCGGTCTGCTGGTCAGCATCGTAGGTAACGATGCCAGCGTCATCGAGAACGGGAAGGTGGCGGTGGTGGAGCGCAGTGCGGGTATCGTCCCAGTTGCAGGCGTCGGCGTCCCGTCCACGTGCTTTGACCCAGCCCACGACCACATCAGTGAGTTCCGTGACTGTGGCCGAATCGTGTTCGGCGAGGTATATGTATATCATCCGCCGAGGCTCGGCTGCCAGCGCCCGTAGCAGCGTATCAAGTCGCTCGGACGGTAATCCCGATGTCTCTGCAGGCTGCTCGTGCTGGTCCATGTCAACCAATTATCCACTCCCAGTATTAATATCATTGGCCAGTAGTTAGTCACAGATGTGACGGAATCCATTTACGTGCCAGCACCGTCTAAAATGTATGAACTACGAGTCCGCTCTACAGCGTGCGTACGACGTGCTACCAGACCAGCCCCGGGAGGCCGGTGAACGGCTCTCGATTCCGGACCCGGAAGGCCAGACAGACGGGGCGTTCACACGCCTAACAAACTTAGAGGCGATCGCTGACGCCGTCTCACGGGATGCACAGCACCTCCACCGGGCCATCCAGCGCGAGTTCGGGACCAACGGTCAGTTCGACGGCGGCGAAGCCCGCTACAACGGCTCGTTCGACACCAGTGATTTCGAGGCCGCTATTGACGCGTACATCGCCGAGTACGTCACCTGTTCCGAGTGTGGCCTGCCTGACACCGTCCTCAAAAACGAGGACGGCGTCGACATGCTGCGCTGTCAGGCCTGTGGTGCGTTCCGCCCGGTCGCCAAGGGTGCGAGTTCGAACACGCAGCAGGACCGACCCACGCTCGAAGAGGGCGAGACCTACGAGGTCAAGATTACCGGCACTGGCCGCGAGGGCGACGGCGTCGCCGAGAAAGGGAAGTACACCATTTTCGTTTCCGGAGCGCGCGAAGGCCAGGTCGTCGAAGCCTACATCGAGAGCATCAGCGGCACGCTGGCGTTCGGTCGAGTCGCCTGAAGCCTGTTTTCCGCGGCGCGGCTACGTTTCTTCCTTATTTCCAGAGGTCCGTCGAGAGATATCGTTCGCCGGTGTCTGGCAGGACGACGACCACCGTTTCCTCGGAGTGTTCGGTGGCGTACTCCGCGGCCGCGTGCAGCGCCGCTCCCGATGAGATGCCGACCATAATCCCTGCCTGGCTGGCAAGGCGCTGGGACGCTGCCACGGATTCCGCCTTACTCGCGGTCCGCACTTCGTCGATGAGGTCACGCCGGAGAATGTCCGGCACGAACCCGGGCCCGATGCCCTGAATGTCGTGGCTGTCCGGGTCAGCCGCCGAGAGCAGTTTGGACTGTTCAGGCTCAACAGCGACTGAAGTGAGGTCCGCGCCGACCTTTTCCTTGATGTACTCCGAGATGCCGGTGATCGTGCCGCCGGTCCCGACACCGGCGACGACCGCGTCCACGTCGCCGTCGGTATCGGCCCAGATCTCTGGACCGGTCGTCTCACGGTGGGCGCGCGGGTTCGCCTCGTTCTCGAACTGCCGGGCACGAACAGTGCCCGGCGCGTCAGCCAGTTCGTTCGCGCGCTCGATTGCGCCGCTCATCCCGCCGTCGGCCGGTGTGAGTTCGAGGTCCGCGCCAAGCCCCGAGAGCAACTGCCGGCGCTCCTCGCTCATCGATTCAGGCATCGTCAGCACGCAGTCGTAGCCCCGTGTAGCGCAGACAGCGGCCAGCCCGATACCGGTGTTGCCGCTGGTCGCTTCGACGACCGTCCCGTCGTCGGTGAGATCCCCGGACTCGGCGGCCGCCTCGACCATGTACAGCGCGATGCGGTCCTTCACCGAGTAGGGGTTGGCCGCTTCGACCTTCCCGAGCAGATTGCCTGCGAAGCTGTCGAGACAGACCAGCGGCGTGTCGCCGATGAGGTCGGTCACGCTGGCTGGGACAGTGCCGTCGTCGTCTCGCTGTGCGTACGACTGCATACACCGGGAGAAGACGATTGGCCCCCGTAACAGAGCACCCAGAATACTGTGGGTCGAATACATTCACTCGATTCCGAGTCTCCAGAAGCTTATGTTGTCTCCAGCCAATCGTTTCAGTAATGCCTGAGATTACCGTCTCTGAGGGCCTGTACCGTCAGCTATCCGCCGCCGAAGATCAGGTCGACGAAGACACGCTCTGGAAGATGCTGCACCAGTTCAAGCGCCAGAACACGCCGAGCGAGTAACGCCGTTGCTATCCCACCGGTTCGATGAGTTCTGGCGAGTCGTTGGCAGGGCTGTTGACCGCTGACGAAACTGGATAGGTCTGCATAGACCCGTCGTACGGGTCAAGTAGTGTGGCCACGTCGTCGGCGCTGCCGCGAAGCCACGTTGACTCCTCTGAGGGGTCCAGAATGACGGCCATCCGGTGATGGAGGTCGGCAACGGCCTCGTTCGGTTCGGTCGTCACAATCGTGAATGACTCGACGATATTGTCTTCTCCGCCCGAATCACCGCCGCTTGCACCGAACTCTCCCAGCCCAGTCTGTCGCTGTGGCGGCTTCCACCGCTCGTATAGTCCCGCCATCGCGAACAGGTCGTCGTCCGGCAGCGCCACGCGGTACGGTTGCTTGCCGCCGCTCGTCTCAACCCACTCGTAGAACCCATCAGCAGGGACCAGACAGCGTCGAGACTCGTACGCCTCGGCGAACGACCGTTTCTCGGCCAAGGTCTCAGCGCGGGCGTTGATATGCCCGTGGTCCGTTCGGCTGTCGGCCCAGGTCGGAATCAGGCCCCACTCCATTCGCTGGATTGTGCCCGGTGACTTGTCGGTGATGACCGGCAGGTCCTGACTCGGAGCGGCGTTGTATCGGGACTCGTAGTCGAAGGAAAACTCGGCGTCGAACCGCGTCTCAATTTCCTCGCGAGGGGAGAACAAACTGTAGCGGCCACACATAACCTGTGGTTGGCGTTCCCGCTGGATAAATCCACTACTCGCGCATCCACTCGCTTGCCTGTGGCTCCGCCGGGTCGGTCCTGACCTCGACGAGTGTCGGCGCGTCGGTCTGGACTGCTTCGTGAACCGCCGTGCGGATTTCGGACGGCGTGTCAGCCTGCGTGGCTTCCATCCCCATCCCGGCAGCGACAGTCCCGAAATCGATCGGCGTCCTGTCCCATCCGTACGCCTGATGATCGAGGTCGTAGCTGCGCCCCGCCTCCTCGCTGATAATCGCGTAATCATCGTTGTTGAGGACGACGACGGTAATTGGGAGATTCTCAGCGACCGCAGTATGAAGCTCGTGGACGCACATCATGAGGCCACCATCACCGGTCAGTGCAACGACCGGTGTGTCCGGATTCGCTAGCTGTGCCCCAATCGCAGACGGTAGTCCGGTGCCCATCGTCGCCCACGACCCGGGGTTGACGTAGCTGCGTGGGCCGTACGCCGCAAACGTGTTCAGCGCCCAGACGCGGAACCCCCCGGCGTCGACAGCTGTGATGGCATCCGAAGGGAGTGCGTCTCGAAGGACTTGCAGCACATGGACGGAGGTCAGCGGCGGTTCCGAATCCACGAGCGGTTCGATTCGACGCGCTGTGGCGTCACGGACAGCCTGTGCGCGTTCGGCCCCGTCCGTCTTCGAGGCGGGAGCGGTGTCAGCCGCCGCGATTCTGTTCTCAATCGCCGTCATCGCGTCCGCGGCATCTGCGAGGATGCCGACAGTCGGGTCATAGCCCGTGCCGAGGTCGTCAGCGTCAATGGTGACCTGAATGAGTGTCTCAGGCAGTTCGACCGACCACCCGCGTGTCCCGTGTGCGTCGAGGTCAGAGCCGACGGCCAGCACAGCGTCGGAATCGGCGAGACAGTCCAGTAGCTCTGGGCTCGCGCTGCCGGCCAACACGCCGGCACTGAGGTCGTGATCCTCGGGGAACACGCCCTTGCCCTTGTACGTCGTTACGACAGGCGCGTTGAGTCGCTCCGCGAGGCTTCGGAGCGCCGCCGTCCCGCCCGACGCTCGCACACCACCGCCGGCCAGAATAAGGGGCCGCTCGGCCGCAAGCAGATGCTCGGCGGCTGTCGAAACTTCTTGTTCCGGGACAGTATTTGAACTCGGAGCCGACGGTGTGCTTGCACCGGCGAGCGGGACGTCCATCTGCAAGTAATTCTTGGGGAGCCCGACTCTAACCGGCCCTTTCGGGGGTGTTTGCGCGATCTGTACTGCCCGGTCGATTGTCGCCGCTGTCGTTTCGGGGTTTTTCAGTAATATGTTCTCTTTGACGACGTTGTCGTAGGTGTCCGGTGGGGTTTCGTGGATCGCATCACCGCCCCGGAGCGCAGGCTCGGTTTCAATGGCGAAATGCACCAGCGGCGTGCAGTCGTTCAGCGCGTTTTTCAGGCCGTTCATCGCGTTCATATCGCCCGGGCCGGGGACGACAACAGTGCTCGCTATCTCCCCGCTCGTTTCTGCATAGCCCCAGGCCTGATGTGAGACCGCCGTTTCGTGTCGTGCCACGACAAAGCGGATGTCGTCCCGGTTGCCGATGGCCTCGTTCAGCGGGAGGGATTGCTTCCCCGGGATTCCGAAGACGGTATCGATGCCGTTCGCGACGAGACGGTCTACCACCGCCAGACTAACGCGCATACTGATTCCTCACTCGTAAGACAATTCACTCTCATGACTTTAGTTCGCCGCCGGCCATGCTAGACCCCAGACCGCGTCGGGTCGCCACAGTCGCAGGGGAGAATATACTACCGAGCCCTGCACGGCCCGCGAATTTAAATCCGAAAGCGCCCAACTACGTGACAGATGACCACGGACCCCTCGTTCAGCATCCCAGCCCACCCACAGCGGCGCTTTCCCCACGGGAGCGGGGTCGAATACGAGGGCGGGACGGAGTTCCGACTCATCCCGGAACAGGAGCAGGCGACGCCGGACCTCGCCGAGACAGTCGTCGACATTCTTGCGGCTGGGCCGTACCGCTACGGTGATTTCCACGACCTGCCGATGCCGCTGTGGCTGGTCCGCGACGAGGAAACAACCGACGTGTTCCGCGTCGCGGTCCGCGACGGAACGGTGCGATTGCACGTCCTGCCAACCACAGAGTCCGACGGACTACAGCGGTTCTTTGAGCGCCTGTGTGAGACTGGTGAAGGGGGGTCGTGGGCTGTGCAACGACACGTCGACGGGCAGTAGCCGGGCCACCGGGGTCGCGCAGACCCAAAACCGTCTTACACACCTGCCTCCATGTCTTGGCCATGACCGTCTCTCGCGAAGTCGAGCTAGAAGGCCACATCATCGACTCCGGGATGATGCAGTCCTGTTTCGGCATCATCATGGACCTGGGCGGCTCCTTTTCCGTCCAGAAGTTCGATATCGGCCGCCACAAAGACGAGGAGTCCTACGCCCGAATGCTCGTCGAGGCCGACGACGAGGCCCAGCTACAGTCGATTGTCCACGAACTCCATCAGCACGGTGTCAATCCGTCCGACCCGAAAGACGCCACGCTCGTCCCCGCGCCCGACGACCAGGTCGTCCCACATGGCTTTTATTCGACGACGAACCACCCGACGTTCATCCGTCACGACGGCGAGTGGATCGAAGTCGAGGACGTGGAGATGGATTGCGCCGTGGTTGTCGAGGACGGTGACGCCAGCGAGGCGCAACGCGCCTCGGAACAGTCGAGCGGCGGCGACGAAACGCCGCGAGACGGCCCCCGAGCCTACACGAAAGTTCTCAACGCCATCGAAGAGGGCGACATGGTCGTCACCGACGAAACGGGCATCAAGGTCCAGCCGCCGGAGCGGCCCCGTGACTCCGGCGGCGCGTTCGGCTTCATGCAGGGCGGCGTCTCATCGGAGCGACCCTCTGAGTCGACCATCCGCAAGATCGCGAACGCAATCGAGGAGACAAAAAAGGAAGGCGGCAAGGTGATGGCGGTCTGTGGGCCGGCGCTCATCCACTCCGGCGCGCGTGAAGACCTCGCTCGCCTCGTCCGGGAGGGCTACGTTGATATGCTCTCGGCCGGCAACGGCTTCGCCGTCCACGACATCGAGCGAGATATCTACGGCACCTCGCTCGGGATGGACACCGAGAGCCTTGACCACCCCCGCCACGGCCACAAACACCACATCTACACTATCAGCGAGGTCATCCGCGAGGGCGGCATCGAGGAGGCCGTCGAGTCCGGAACCATCGAGTCTGGCGTCATGTACGAGTGTATCGACAACGACCGACCGTTCGTGCTTGCGGGCTCTATCCGCGACGACGGCCCGCTGCCGGACACGATCACCGACGCCGTCGAGGCCCAGAACGCAATCCGAGAGCAGGCCCACGAAGCCGACATGGTACTGATGCTCTCGACGTTGCTACACTCGGTCGCCGTCGGGAACTGTCTCCCCTCGACAACGCGGGTCGTCTGCGTCGATATCAACCCCGCGACGGTGACGCAACTCCTCGACCGCGGCTCTGCACAGGCAGTCGGGATGGTCACCGATATCGGCACCTTTGTTCCGATTCTGGCGGAGCAGTTGCTTAGTGAAGAATAGGACGACCACGAGCGACGCGAGTGGTCGCTTTTCGCCCACGTTTTTACCGAGCGGTGTGCGACCACAGGGAGCACACCCGAGGGTAAAAAAGGTGGATTGCGGACGTTTGTCCCGATTCTGGCCGAACAGTTGCTCGAATAGGACTAGTACGACCACGAGCGGAGCGAGTGGTCGGCTTTTTCGCCCACGTTTTTTGGGAGTGGTGCGCGACCACAGGAGGTACACCCGAGCTAAAAAAGGTGGATTGCGGACGTTCGTGCCGATTCTTGCCGGGCAGTTGCTCGACGGCAAATAGATATCAGTAATCGATACCGCGGAGGCAAATCAGCCGACAACTCGCTGGCTCCGTCGTTATCACACGTTGGTTTCTCACGAGATGCTTATTACTCCCCGTCCGATACTCCTTCTATGTCCTCTTCCGAGCGGCAGTTCACGCAGCTTTCTAGCGGTATCTCCGGTCTTGATTCGCTTCTCAGAGGCGGACTGGTGGAAGGGCGGCTCTATCTCGTTATCGGGCCGCCCGGAACCGGCAAAACACTGCTTGGCACGCAGTTTCTCGAAGCAGGACTCGAAGCCGGCGACGACGTGCTGTTCATTCATGCGGAGGAATCTGCGTCCGATCTGCGGGCGAACACTGCCGAACTCGGCATCGATATCAGCGACGCGACGTTTCTCGATGTCGGTCCCGACTCGGAGTTCTTCAAGGAGGCTGAGTCGTACGACGTGGTCAAGCCACGAGACGTTGAAGACGGGCACCTGATTTCGGATATCCGCGAGGCTATCGAGCGGGTTGACCCGGACCGCGTTCTCATCGACCCCATCACGCATTTCCAGTATCTCGAACCGACCGAGTACCAGTTTCGCAAGCGCGTCATCTCCTTCGCGCGCTTCCTGCAGGACAGGGAGACGACCGTGCTGGCGACCAAGACACCGAGCAATCAGATGGACACGCAACTCAGGTCGCTCAGCGACGGCATCATCTCGCTCAGCTACGGCGACGAGAAGGCAGGTCGGCGGATTCGACTGCGCAAGCACCGCGGCATCGGCCAGCAGGACGGCTCACATGGGATGGAGATCCGCGACTCCGGCGTCGAAGTGTATCCGGCGCTCGAACCGGAACAGCGGACGCGGTCGTTCGACCCCACGCAGTTTTCCGCCGGGGTTCCGGAACTGGATTCGCTCCTCGATGGCGGACTCGAACGCGGAACAGTAACCATTCTTAGCGGCCCCTCCGGTGTCGGCAAGTCGACGACAGCGACGGAGTTTCTGGCTTCCGCAGCGGCAGACGGGTCCCCGGCGCTCGCGTACCTGTTCGATGAGTCAATCGACACGTTCAGCCACCGCTGTGAGACGTTCGGGATACCGCTCTCGGAGTTACGTGACGAGGGAACACTTCTCGTTGAGGAGGTCGAATCGCTGGCGCTGTCGCCCGAGGAGTTCGCAAACCGCGTCAAGACCCAGGCCGAGGAGCGTGGGGCCGAACTCGTAGTTATCGACGGCATCGCGGGCTACAAGAACGCGATCAAGCGTGGCCAAGACGACGTGGAACTGCGTCGGCGGCTCCACGCCCTGACACAGCAGCTCACGCGCGGGAACACGGCTGTAATCCTGATCGACCAGCGCAGAGACGTGACCGGGCTGCACGAGCCGACGAGCGAGAACGTCAGCTACCTCGCTGACAACATCGTCTTCCAGAACTACATCGAGGTTGCGGGCGAACTCCAGCGTGTTGTCGGCGCACTAAAAAAGCGCGTCGGCGGGTTCGAAACCGTGCCTCGCCGGTTCGAGATAACCGCCGACGGCCTACAGGTCGGCGACCCCGTCTCAGGAATGCACGGCGTGTTTGAGGGCGTCCCTGAACAGCATGGCGACGGCAACAATCAGTCGTCCACTCACTAACCACCGATGGCTGACATCCAGTTGCTGCTGGCCGGCGATGGCAACCGGGACGCGCTCGCCTCCGTCGTCGCCGAACACCACACGCCGATCACGGACGGCGAGTTCCGGGAGGCCGACCTCCACATCGTCGACGAGTCGTCGTTTCCGAAATACAGAGCAGCGATAGAACAGTACAAACACCGGGCAGATCCGGTGTTTTGCCCCGTGATTCTGGTCCGTCGTGAGGAGACCCCGGTCAGGATTGACCTCCCCGATATCGACGCTGCGGAACAGCCACTCGTCGTAAACGATATTGTGGCAGCGCCGGTGGATACGCAGGCGCTCTTTCGGACTATCGCGAACCTCCTCGCGCGGCGCAGCCACACCGAAGACCTCGCCGAAAACCTCAGGGAGCAAAACAACGAACTCCGGCGGTTCAGAAACGCTGTCGAGCACGCGGGGCATGCGATTCTGATAACGAACACGAACGGTATCATCGAGTACGTTAACCCGGCGTTCGAGGAACTCACCGGATTCAGCGCTGAGGAAGCGATCGGTCGGACGCCGCGGATACTCAAATCCGGTGAGCAGGGCGAACAGTTCTACGAGCGGCTCTGGGACACAATCTGTCGCGGCGAGGTCTGGACGAGCGAGATTGTAAACGAGCGCAAGTCCGGCGAGCGGTTCATCCTCAATCAGACCATCGCCCCGATTCAGGACGCAGACGGGACGATACAGGGGTTCGTCGGGATTCAGAACGAAATCACCGGGCGTCGACTGCGCGAGCAACAGCTCACCGTGTTTCACCGGATTCTCCGCCACAATCTCCGGAACAACGGAACGACGATCAGCGGACGTGCAGATATTCTCTCAGAGCTAGTCGACGACGAGGACGCGCTTGCTCATCTTGAGACGATCAAAGGGAACGTTCAGTCCCTGCTCGATATTAGCGAGAAAGCCCACCACGTGCAGGAACTGCTCGCGGACTCAGTTACCGACGATGTCGAGCGCGAACTCGAAGCCGTCCTCAGTGATATCACAGACGGGCTGGCCGCAGCATATCCCGACGCCGAGTTCATCGTCGAAAGCGACGTCACGTCGTCGACGATAGATGCAAAGGTTGTCCCGGCGTTGCAGGAACTCATCGAGAACGGTATCAAGCACTCTGACGCGTCGGCACCGCGAGTGACCATTCGGGCGGAGCGCCACGACACGACAGCGACAGTGACGGTGTCGGACAACGGGCCGGGCGTTCCGGACCAGGAGCGCCGGGTCATCGAAGCGGCGGAGGAAAAGCCGCTCGAACACGGGTCCGGGCTAGGGCTGTGGTTCGCGTACTGGCTTATCAGCTACGTCGGTGGCGATATCGACATTCAAACCGATGGTGACGGGACAAGTATCGCCGTGACAATGCCCGTGCGGTGACGACAACCACGCGTTCAGATGGCGACCCACGCCAGCACAATGATGGCCGCGCCGACTACTGTTGACCCGACGGCGTGCGTCCGGAGTTCGTCGAGCAGGTCGTGAGAGTGGTCGTGGAGTTCACAGACCTCATCGATCTCGCTGCCGGCTTCGCAGTTCGGCAGGAAGTCCATTGCAACGTGGAGGAAGATGCCAGCGGCGAACCCGAAGATGACCGCGTTGAGAAACGCTGACTCCGGAACTGGAAGCAGCGCGGATGGGATCGCCGTCAGACCAACGCCAGCCGCGGGGAGCAACAGCGCCGTGGCGGACTTGTCGCTACGTCCGAGCCGCCGGGCGGCGGCGTAGCCGGCCGGCCCTTTGTGCGAGACGATGGCGAGGCCGAGCAGGATACCCAGGTCCGGCATCGAAGCGTAGACCAAGCCGATGACCAGTCCGGCCGAGAGCGCGTGGGCGGCGATAGCGATCGTGGTCATGTCGAAGGACGTCTCGATGTGGGTCAGTCGATGACCGATAGTGTGGGTGCCGTAGCCGGTGACCAGTCCGGCGGCGATGCCGACACCGCCGATTCGTGCTGCGCCGGCCTGACCGCCCAGTCCCATCGCCTGCGGGACGAGGAACATGGCCGCCGACGTGACCATCGCGCCGCTCGCGAGGCCGTAGCCCCAGACCAGTCGGTAGGGGTTCGTCTCGTCGGCCCGTGCACCGAGCCACGCGCCCAGTGCCATTGCTGCGAACGCGACCCAGGAGATAACGAGGACTTTCATAGCCCCACCGGTGACGGCGACGGCTGACAGGACCGCCAGACCGACGACACTTGCGATACCGGCGGCGGACACCCGCCCAGAGTTATTAAATACTGAGATTGAATTAATAGACATTATCTACATTCACCGGCCTGTTGCCAATAAACCCATCGATGGCGGTTACCGGGTCGCCGACCGATAGTCGCCCCAGTCAAGGACACCGCCGTCCAGCGCTGACGGGTCTGCATCGCGGAGCGCCCAGAGAACCATTTCGGCGACTGACACTGGGTCGCGCCCGCCGTCACCGGAGAGGTCCGTCGCGACCTGTCCGGGGTCGACTGCGCCGACCGGCGTATCGAGGTCGGCCGCGAATCCGCGAGCAATAGCCTCTGCGGCAGCTTTCGAAACCGCGTAGGAGCCGTAGCCGGGCATTCCCTCGCGGGCGACGACACCCGTCGGGACGACGATTCGGGCATCCGGGCCGAGGTGCGGAACGGCTTCCCGGATCGTCGAGAACACGCCGCGGGCGTTCGTCCGGATATGGTCGTCAAAGGCAGTGTAGGATTCCTCGGTGAGCGGCGTCTCGCCGGCGGTGCCGTGGTAGACGCCGGCGTTGGCGACAACGTACTGTATTGCGCCTCCTTCCCGCATGGCAGTTTCGACCAGCCGTTCAACGTCGTACTCATCACGTACGTCCGTGCGAATCGCGGTCACGGAGCCACCAGCGTCCCGGATATCAGCTTCGACCCGCTCAAGCGCCTCGGCGTCGCGGGCACAGATGACCGTATGTGCGCCTGCACCCGCTACCGCGTGAGCTATCTGCTCGCCGATACCTCTACTCGCACCCGTGACGACAGCGGTCGCGCTGTCCATCGCTGGGACCATAGCGGTGGTACCGCTGCCAGCCACAAGGTCGTTGCTCTCACCGCAGTGGGGTGGGAGCGGTAGTCTCTTGTCGAACGCCCGCTACCGACCGGGCATGGACATCACGATTGCCGAGTCGACGGTCGAGGGGACGGCACAGGCACCGCCGTCGAAGAGTTACACCCACCGGGCGGTGCTGGCCGCGGGCTACGCGGACGGCGCAGTGGTCCACGACCCGCTCGTGAGCGCAGACACGAAGGCCACAATGCGAGCCGTCGAAGCCTACGGCGGCAGTGTTTCGCTGGCTGAGGACGAGTCGACGGTCGAAGTGACGGGCTTCGACGGCCGGCCGGAGACGCCGGACGACGTGATCGACTGTGCCAACAGCGGGACGACGATGCGACTGGTCACCGCCACGGCCGCGCTGCAGGACGACCTCGCGGTGCTGACCGGCGACGAGTCCCTCCGGTCGCGCCCGCAGGGGCCGCTACTCGATGCTATCGGACAGCTGAATGGCGACGCCGAGTCGACCCGCCGCAACGGGCAGGCCCCGCTGGTCGTCGGCGGCGGCATCGACGGCGGGGCAGTCGAAATCCCCGGCGACGTGTCCTCACAGTACATCACTGCGTTGTTGATGGCCGGAGCCGTCTCACCGGACGGCATCGACATCGACCTGACGACCGAGCTGAAGTCGTCACCGTACGTCGACATCACGCTGGAGGTGCTGGACGCGTTCGGCGTCGACGCCGAGAAAACCGACGCTGGCTTCACCGTCGACGGCGGCCAGACCTACGTCCCCGACGGCGGCGATTACAACGTCCCCGGGGACTTCTCGTCGATGAGCTACCTGCTCGCGGCCGGCGCGCTCGCCGCCGAGGACGGCCTGCAGGTCACGTCGGCGTTCCCGAGCGCGCAAGGTGACGCCGCCATCGTTGACATCCTCGACCGGATGGGGGCCGACCTCGACTGGGACGAGGAACACGGCGAAATCACCGTTTCACAGTCCGAACTGACTGGTATCGAGGTCGGCGTCGAAGACACGCCGGACCTCCTGCCGACCATCGCGACGCTTGGGGCCGCTGCCGACGGCGTCACCCGGATTACCGACGCCGAGCACGTCCGGTACAAGGAGACTGACCGCGTGAGCGCGATGGCCGAGGAACTCACGAAGATGGGCGCGGAGGTCGAAGAACACCAGGACGAACTGTTCGTTTACGGCGCTGACAGCGACCTCGTCGGCACAACCGTGGAAGGCCGTGCGGACCACCGCATCATCATGTCGCTGGCCGTCGCCGGCCTCGTCGCCGACGGCGAAACGACGGTGACCGGCGCAGAACACGTTGACGTGTCCTTCCCTGACTTCTTCGACGTGCTCGACTCGCTTGGCGCTGCTGTCGAGCAATAGGGTATCGGGTCACCAGCAGGTCGGTTTTTGCAATGAAAGAGTATTACGTATCTGATAGATAAATGCGCTTTTACGCGGCGAAGAATATTTACAACACACGTTGTGAATCAAACGAGCGCTTCCGAACAGTCTACTGCGGACCCTACGACAGTCCTCTACGTCGATGACGACCAGTTGTTGCTTGATTTGCAGGCCGATATTGCCGACGAGCGCGAGGCAGTCGAACTAGTAACGACACCAAACACCGACCGGGCGATGACAGTGCTGGCCGACCGCGAGTTCGACTGCGTGGTGGTCGGACGCCGGCGCACTGCCTCGTCAGAGGGCAACTTCGCCCGTGCGGTCAACACGAAATATCCGGACGTAACGCTGGTACGGTACACCTGGGAGCCCCGGCCTGACGACACAGATGAGGTGTTCGATGCGGTTTTCGAGAAACAGGTCAAGGGGGCGAAGACGGTGCAGTTCCTCGACCGGGTCAGGTGGCTCGACGACTGACGGGCGCATCTACAAGGTTCAAATGCCCGCAACCCCGACACCACTGTAATGAACGGCAACGAGTTCGGTCGTCTGTTCCGCATGACGACCTATGGCGAGTCTCACGGGGAGGCGATGGGCTGTACCGTCTCCGGCGTTCCGGCGGGCGTCGAACTCTCAGAGGAAGAGATACAGAAAGACCTCGACCGGCGCAAGCCCGGCCAGTCGATGATCACCACCTCCCGGGGCGAGCCCGATAAGGTGGCGATCAACTCCGGGATTCAGGACGGCTACACGACGGGGACGCCTATCGGGATGGTCATCCAGAACAAGGACGCCCGCTCGGGCAAGTACGAGCCCTTCATCACGGCCCCGCGGCCGTCTCATGGTGACTACACCTACTCCGCGAAGTTCGGGACCCGGAACTGGGGCGGCGGCGGTCGCTCCTCTGCCCGCGAGACGGTGAACTGGGTCGCCGCCGGCGGCGTCGCCAAGCAGGTCCTCGAACAGTCCGACTACGATGTCCAGATCAAGGCCCACGTGTGCCAGATCGGCGACGTCGAGGCTGGGCCGGTCACCTTCGAGGATATGCTCGAACACAGCGAGGAAAACGAGGTTCGCTGTGCTGACCCCGAGGCCGCCGAGGAGATGCGCGACGTGGCCGACCAGCACCAGAAGGAGGGCGACTCCATCGGCGGCGCGATTTACTTCGAGTGTCGCGGCGTCCCGTCCGGCCTCGGCGCACCCCGGTTTGATAGCTTCCCGTCCCGGCTCGGCCAGGCGATGTACTCCATTCCGGCGGTCAATGACTTCGAGTACGGCATCGGCCGCGAGGCCCGGACGACCAAGGGCAGTGAGTACACCGAGAACTGGGAGTTCGACGAAGACGGTCACCCCACGCCTGTCGGCAACGACCACGGCGGGATTCAGGGCGGCATCACGACCGGCCAGCCCATCTACGGCGAAGTGTCATGGCACGCGCCGGTGTCGATTCCAAAGACGCAGGAGACTGTCGACTGGGAGACCGGCGAAGGCAAGGAAATTACCGTTACCGGCCGCCACGACCCGGTCCTGCCGCCGCGGGCGGTCCCGGTCGTCGAGGCTATGCTCGCCTGTACGGTCCTTGACTTCATGCTCCTTGGCGGCCGCATCAATCCCGACCGACTCGACGGTCGGCCAGGCGAGTACGACACCGACTACCACCCGTCCAGCCCGCAGAACGACCCAGAGGACGCGGACACCCACGCAAAAACTATCGACGACGACTAACATGGACGCACAACAGGAGTCCAAGTCGAACCCGTTCGGGATGGACGAGGAGTGTCAGAACTGTCCCGCGCTGTGTGAGACGCGCGAGAACGTCGTCCACGGCTACGGTGACGTGGGGGCCGAGTTCATCGTTCTCGGCGATTCGCCCGCAGTCGGCGCTGACGAGTCCGGTCTTCCCTTTACCGGCGAGAACGAGCGCGAACTGCTCGACATCCTCGCCGCGGTCGATATGTGTTCGGACCCGGACGCCGACAGGCCGCAGCTACAGAACACCTTCCTGACGTACGTCACCCGTTGTCGCCATCCCGACAGGGAGGCGACCGACGAGGAAGTCGTCAACTGCGAGCCGTATCTCAACAGCGAGATACGGATGATCAACCCCGAGATCCTACTGCCGGTCGGACAACGGCCGCTCGAAGAATTGGCCTTCGAGTACACGACGATGAGCGAGGACGAACTCGACATTGAGGACCGCCACGCGACGACGATCCGCGGCCGCGGGTTCGAGATCCTCCCGATGATTCCGCCAAGCGAACAGACCGACGAACAGCGGACGGCGTTTCTGGAACACTTCAGCGAGACGCTTGGACAGGACTATCGGCAAACAAAGGGCCGACGCGGCCGGTAGTCAGGTGTCAGACTGGACTTCGGTCGCAGCGGCCTGAAGTAACTCTTTCGGGCTCGACACTGTCCCGTACTCCGTTGCTGCCTGTAGACGGTTCTCGGCGTCGTGGCGGTACTGGCTCGCCTGTGTCGACTCACCCTGTTCGCTGGCGTAGGTCATGCCGCTGAGCCATTCGGCGGCTTGCCAGAGGCAGGTCGCTTTCTTGCGTGCTCGTTCCGACCACTCGGTCAGCACGTCGTCGTTCGCTTCGCGAACAGCCGTCGTGAACTCCTCGACGCTGTCCTCGAAATCCGACGCGGCACTGTCGAACCCACCGCGAGCGAGCGCCAGCTCCCCGTCTTCGACGGTCGCCAGCGCATCCGATAGCTGGCGGCGCGCCTCACGGTACCGTGTGTAGCCGAGACGGTACGCCCGCTGTGCCGCCGCCGTCCCGGATAACGTGGCTTCGCGGTCGCAGTCGCGGCACACGACCTTCGGTTGGGGCTCTCCAAGCACCCGATACTCCGACCCACATCCATCACATCTGTAGGTCTGGGATTGCTCCATATAGTTTCTCTTAGTTATCAAGTATTCCTCACATCTTATAATTGTTCCGTGGCTACACCGGAACACAAGCGACTAATCACAGTCGGGCCGAGAAGACAGTATGACTACGGTAACTGTGCTGGCTGACCCGCCAGTCGAAGGGTTCGTGTTACAGGATCTGGCGGGCGGCATCGTAGACGACGCCGAGGCCGCCGAGCTATACGAAGCCATGTTGCTCGATGTCTGTCGTGCGGTGGAGATCAGCGGTGCCGAGTTGTTAGTGAACTATCGACCTTCGGAACAGGTGCCAGACGGTGTCGACCCCGAGACCGCGGTTCGGGAGCCAGTGAAAGAGGCGCTTGAATCACCGGGCAACGCCCGATTCGAGGTCCAAGTCGGGTCGACGTTCGCTGGTCGGGTCGGGAACACAGTGACGCACCTCCTTGACCGGGAAGACGTCGCAACCGTCGCCGCCGTCGAACCGACAGCGGCACTGTTGAACCGACAACTCATCGACAGCGCGGCGATGAAACTCCGGTCCAGCGGCGTGGTTCTTGGCCCCGCTGCGGGCGGCCGCGTCTACTACGCCGGGTTCGGCGAGCCGATAGATTTCGAGGACAGCTACGCCACCCCGACAGTCGAAACTATCGGCGAACGTGCTGGAGATGCCGGCCTCGACGTGGACTTTCTCCCGCCGTCAGCCGTCCTCGAAACGCGAGCAGATCTCGAAACCATCGTGCCGCTGCTCCGGGCCCGGAACCGGGCTGGTCGGGTCGTACCGCAACGGACGACAGCGTTCCTCGATGACCTCGGGATACGTATCATTGACGATGAGGGTTCGACGACTGTGGTCAGAGAGACCGACAGGTCTTAGAAGGCCCACCCAATATGCTTGACTGCGGTGGGATGGCAGAGCGGCCTATTGCGCCTGCCTTGAAAGCAGGTATCCTCACGGATTCCTGGGTTCAAATCCCAGTCCCACCGTATTTTGCCACGAACAAACCGTGAGTGGCAAGTACGCCAGCTGGGATTTGAAGCCGACGAGTCGCAGCCCGCGCAACGACGTGAGCAGGACCGTCTCGGCTCGGTTCAAATCCCAGTCCCACCGTATTGCTCCGAGCGAATACGCGAGGAGCCGTCGGTACACACTGGCGACTTGAACCCTGCAAGTCCCAGCGCATGAACACAGCACGTGTGACATCTTGCTCTGAATGACATCGAGACCAGTAGCAACAGACTACGTGGGTGACAGACGCCACCGCGAGGCTGACAGAATTCGCTGCCTTCCGATTCGTAAGGACAGTTTTCCGGATCGAGGCAATCGGGCGGTTTTATGTCGATGGTCTGGATTATATTTGAGTAATGGTACGTGAAGAGAGGTCCCCAAAGCAGCATCTTCCGAGCCTCCTCTCGGTCTGTGTCGTTGCTCTCCTCCTTGCAGCGACAGCGGCAGGCCCTGCTGCTGCTGCACCACGACTGTTCGTGTCTGGCGCATCAAAAGAGGTAAACACGATACTGGCCGGTGAATCGGTAAACGTCACCGCAACGGTCAAGAACACCGGGAGCTCCGGGGGTGCGATGAGCGTTGAGTACGTGGCGAACGGAACAACGAAAGCAACCGAACGGGTAGCCGTCGATTCCGGGTCATCGGCAAAGCGGACACGGGCACTAACGTTTAATACGCCTGGGACATATCAGATTACGGTCAAAAGTCCAAAACGGTCGGCTGGTACCGTTCAGGTCAAGAAAGCGACTGCGATGACGATACGACAGGATGCGACCAGCCGACAGACCGAGGTCCGTGGCGGCGCGGTTCCAACGACAAAGCCATACGAAGTCGAGATGCCGAGCGCGATGAACCGGACGTTCACGGTCCAGTCATGGACTGTAAACGCATCCCAGCGGTCGTTCACACAGAACGTAACCGAGTACACAGACCCCGCGGACGCAGACATCGCGGTACCCGATAACGACGATGCATCGGTGTTCGGTGTGGTTACCGTTGGCTCGTCAGCAGGGGTTCAGCCGTCGTCGATGCAGTTCGTGTTGAACCGCTCGAACCTCCAGTCGGCCGGGATCGATGCTTCGGCGGTCCGCGTGTATCACCGTGTGAACGGGTCATGGCAAGCCGCTGAAACGAGCGTTGTTGAGGAGCGGACTGATCAAGTCGTATACGAAGCGGACACGGCGGGCGCATCGGCCTATGCGATTGGGAAGATCGAGCCTGCATTCAGCATCACGCGAACCTCAGTCGTCAGCGAGCAGGCTCCTGAGGGGCAACGGGTCGTCGTTGAAGCGACGGTCGCCAACGACGGCAGTATCGAGGGCCCCTACGACGCACAGATGCGGGTGGACGATGCGGTCGTCAACCAGACCTCGGTGACTGTGCCAGCGGACACCGAACAGACGGTGACGCTGTCGACGGTCGTGACGACGCCGGGGACGTTCCAGATCAAGTTCAACGATGTCAACGCCGGCGAGATTCAGGTAACCGAGAGCCAGGTCCAGACCGACGGAAACGGCGGCGCTGAACCAGAAACGGAACCGACGGGAACGGAGCCAGCGATCCAGACTGAACCCGCGGTTGACGGTGACGGCGGACTCGGCCCGCTTCCGGCGACAGTCATGGGTATCAGCACGATGCTGGTCATCGGCGGACTCCTCGGTGCGTTGCTGCTGTTCGGCGTCGTTATCGCGCTTCTCCGACGGGGTGGCAGCCGGAACGACAGCGGCTTCGAACTGTAGGCGGGGAGAGAAACCCTTTTTGTGCCAGTGTCCAGAGACTCGCGTATGGATTGGCCACACGATCCGGACGGCGAGGAAGGAAGCGAGGGCCGGCGCAAGTACGGTCACGCTGTGCTGGCGAAGAAAGTCGACGAGGACGAAGACTTCCCGCTGACCGCCGAGGAGTACGTCGAACAGTACGGAGACCACCCGGTTCGGATCGATTACGAGACGGTCGTTAGCGTGGCGGACATCTTCGAATACGTCGATCAAGAGGAGTTCGAGGACTTCCCGGACTTCCACAAATCGCTTGGGCGCGCGCTGCGCGAGGCGGACTGGTGGCCGTACAGACTCGAACAGGCCTGATTGTGTAGTGTGTGGGCACGACACATACTTGTGGGTGGCCGGTGTAGCGTCGCGTATGGCGACGACATCTTCAAACGGTGACCGGACCGGACACGGGCTTCCCGAGGAGGTTGTTGCTGACCTGTTGTCGAATGACACTCGTCGGCGCGCGCTCTCGATACTGGCTGACCGCGATGAGCCAGTAGTCGTGTCAGACCTCGCGGCAGCGGTTCTCGCGGTCGAGCGTGACATCGAGCCAGCAGCGGTCCCGGACACTGCGAGGGACGAACTCACCGAGGAGCTGTTCACGGAGCACCTGCCAAAACTGACGGCGACAGACACCGTCACGTACGATTCGATGGTTGGAACCGTCGAGATACAGCGCTACGATGCGGTGCCAACTACCAACCGCTAAACTAGACCGTGTGTCCGGAACTCGACACCGGTTCGGACCAGCCACCAGTCCGTTCTGCGGGTATATTCCGACAGAGCAATACCTATTGCTTCCAAACTGTCGATGGACAGTGACCAACACCCAGATCACCCATATACAGATTGATAATTACGGGCCGTGGACTGTGACGCCTGAACCCCGCCGTGAAGTCGATCTTCAGACGCTCCAGTCCCGGTTGTACGCTGACCTCGCACAGTTGGTCGGGAACCGCGACGGCTACATCTTCTTCTCGCGGTTCGACAACATGATCGCCGTAACGAACGGATTGGACGAGGCAGCACACGCACTCATTCAGGAATCCGTCGGTAATCGCTACCCCGTGACGATGAGCCTCTCTGTCGCAACGGGAACGACACCCGTCTCGGCGCTGGGAACGGCGACGGAGCAACTTCAGGAGGCCGGGAGTGCACAGGACAAGGGGCGACGAGAAGTGCTACGTGGCCAGACAATCGACGAGGAGTTCCGGAAACCGACAGACGTGCAACTTGCGCATTTCGATGTCGACGACGCCACCGAGAAGTACACCGACCAACTCAACGAGTTCGACACGTTCATCCAGATCGAGCAGGGCTACGCAGCCCTCATGAAGTATATGCGCGAGGCCCACAACTCGCTGTCGTTTTTCGTCGGCGGCGACAACGTCATCGCAGTCTGTCCGGACCTGGATGAAGCGGACTACCACGACGCAATCAGCCACGTCCGCGAAGAAGTCGACGTGGAGCTGAAAGTCGGCGTCGGACGCGGGCGGACGGCAGCGACGGCCGGGATGGATGCCAAGCACGCACTAGAAACCTGTCGGGCGACTGGCGAGGCCGTCACCATCGAAACCGAGACAAGTGAATAACTTGTGAACCACGCGATATAAACGTAGTGGAGGTATCTTTTAGACCAGTCATGTGGTAATGACACACATGAACGGTGAGGTCACTGTGCGGGAGGTTATGAACAGAGAGTACGTCGGTGCAAGCGAGTCCGACGACCTCCTTGAAACGACGGAGTTGCTGATCCGAGAGGATCAGCATCCGATTCTCGTGTTACGGGGGAACGAACCAGTCGGTGTCGCGACGGACAGAGACGTACTGGCATACATCGTCGACGGCGGTGACCCGGAGACTGCCACCGTCGGCGACGTGATGCGTGAATCCATTCCAACAATTGGCCCCGATGCTGGACTCCCGGCGGCCCGGGACCGAATGGCGACACGGTCCGCCGAGTTCCTCCTAGTAACGGCTGACGGAGAGCCGCTCGGGACGCTGACTGAGCACGATATCCTCTCGACTGCACGATTAGAGAGCGAGTCGACAGACGTCGTCGAACAGCCCTCGCCGGTTGCGACAACTGGGCAGGAAGCCACGACCGACGGGATGCAATCCGCCGCCGAGGATTCGTTCGACAGTCAGGGCATCTGTTCCGCCTGTAGCACCTTTACGCGGAATCTGGCCTCGTTCAACGGACAGCTCCTCTGTGCGGACTGTCGTGACGTCTGAGCCACTCCAGCGGCCTCTCCCCGCAAAGACGGATACAGCGGCGTAGCCGAACTGTTTTGACCGTACAACACGGAGTAGCACCGTGGAAATCGCCACCGCCTCGATGGATGACGTGGACACCATCGTCGACCTGTGGGTCCGACTGGCGGAGAGCCAGCGTGCCCACGGGTCACATCTGTTCGGGGACCGCAACCGGACCGCGGTCCGGGAGACTGTCGTACAGCGCATCGTCGCCGAGAATGTTCGTATCGCCCGCATAGACCAGCACATCATCGGGTTCGTCATGATGACTCTCGACAGTGGCCGGTACGAACAGGACGAGACGCGGGGCATCATCGAGAACATCTTCGTCGAACCGGTCCACAGGAACCAGGGAATCGGCAGCGAACTGCTCGATACAGCGGAGGAACTACTCCGCCAGGCCGGTGCAGATATCCTTGCGCTGGAAGCGATGGCAGACAATGAGTCCGCCCGACAGTTCTATCGAGCACACGGCTACGCACCACACCGAATCGAACTCGAAAAGCCGACCGAAAACGATACTCTCTAAACGGTCCCCACACAACGCAGGTATGCAACCGTGCCAGGGGAGCTTGGGTGGTCCAAGCACTCGACTTGTAATCGAGAGTTCGTGGGTTCAAATCCCACCCCTGGCTTCGGCGCTTTAATTCGGAACTGAACTGCAAAAAGACAGCCGAAGCCACCGCTTTTCGATTCGTTCCCGAAGTGTAGCCGTGACCCGTGATCGGTATCTGTGGCGCGCCCGGTTCGCTCGACACCATCCTGTTGGAATACGTGGGCACGGCTCGGAGCCAGTGTCGAGGAAGCCGTAACCGTGGATATATTTTGAATTAAATTGTGGCTAACAATACTGGAATGGCATTATTCGGGGTGTATGTGGGGGAGAGTCAATCGATTCAGGGTGGGTAGAGACGACCAAGTGACGATTACGCTAGCGGCTGTTCTCGGGTTTCTCTTAGTTGAGATAGCAACGCGGACAGCTATCTCGATGGCGTATGTCGGTGGCGCGTTCGTCGCAGCGACCGTTCTCATTGGTCCCACAACACCGCTCGGTGGCGTCGCTGGGCTCATCATCCACGACGGCTTCCATGGGACCATCGGGTACTGGACGGCAGGCACGACGGCATGGGTACTGGCTTTTGCCTGTGGAGTCGTGTGGCTCGCTAGCGGACTCTCTAGCGGTCAGGAAAGGCAGGGCCTGGAATCGATGCATCGGGTGGCTCCGGCCTACGCCGGAATCATGCTGGTCAGTGGGGTCAATGCAACAGCGTTTGGGGCATGGCTGGTAATGGTTCTGGGGGCGCAACGCTTTTACACGGCCGTTAGTGGATTCCTTCCGGGAGTTCTCGCGGCTGTTGGATTCAGCGTGTTTGGACTGGCCGCTATTGGAGCCGTCAAACGTCTCGGTAGCTATGTCGGCCAGACAGACACTCGTGGCCACTCGTTGTTCGAATCTGAGAGCCACAGACGAAACCCTAAGGGGCCGACCACTGGGACGGCTATCGGCGTGTTTTTCATCGGCACTGGGTGGCTGTGTGGCGTCTCGGCGCTCGATGTTTTCGTCCACGATCTGGGACTGTATCCGACAGCAAGCGCATTCCGCGCGTTCGTCACCGGCTTCCTCGGCAGCGGTTCGCCGATAGCTACTGTTGGGACAACCGCCCTGCTCAGTGTGTATAATTACGGTGAACTGGCAGTGGTTCTCTCAGCGCCAGTCGCGCTAACCGCTATGCTTTGGTGGTGTACCTACCACGAACAGGTCCTCTCATCCACTGTGCATGGTGTTGGGATTATCAGCGGAAGGCTGTCCAATGACTGAAAACCAGTCCGAGTCAGACGATGGCGTTCCGAGCAGACGCCAATTTCTCACAGCCCTCGGTGGCACGGCATTCGCGGCTGCAGGCTACGGATATGGCACCGACTCTCCCGAGTTATTGGCTGCCGATTCTGCGACGGAGCCTAGCTCCCATCCAGCATCGGCAGCCCACATCGACACGCTGACGGCTATCGCCAGCGCGGTGTACCCGTCAGAGGTCTCCATAGAGCGGTCGTTCATCGAGAGCCGCGTGTTTGGGCGGGTTGAACCGGAACCAGATCATTTTGACAACCTCGTTACTGCTATCGAAGCGGTCGACGATCACGCCAGCGCACGCTTTGGTGGCAGGATTGCCGACCTTTCAGCAGGGCGGCGGCGACAGGTCTTGCAGTCAATGGGCGTGACCACAGTGCATCCCACTGCTGACGGAACAACTGCGGAACGGGTCCGGTTTTATCTCGTAGGCGACCTGTTGTACGTCCTGTTTACGTCTCCTGCGGGTGGCAAACTGCTTGGGGTCGAGAATCCGCCCGGACATCCCGGTGGGCGAGAGGCATACCAGCAAGGGCCGGAGGGAGGTGAACGATGACGGCCGCAGACGACCGAACTCCGACTGAGGCTGACGTCTGTATCGTCGGGGCAGGGCCGGCTGGAGCCTTCACTGCCTACTCGCTGGCACGGCGCGGGCACGATGTCGTGGTACTCGAGGCGGGCGAACGGTTGAGTTCAGAGGACCACCACCGACGCATGGAGATGTGGCTGCGTCCGAACTTCGAACGTGACGCGTTCTGGCGTAATGGCGAACGGGATGGATACACGTCGACCGGCGACATCAATGCACGGCTTAACGAGACCCGTGTGAAGGCGGTCGGTGGCACGTCCTTACACTGGGACGCAAACACGCCGCGGCTTCACAAAGAAGACTTCGAGATGAACACGCGGTACGGGGTAGCACAGGATTGGCCGATCAGCTACGACGACCTTCAGCCGTACTACGTGCGCGCCGAACGGGAGATGGGCGTTTCAGGGGCCGATGACAACCCACACGGACCGCCGCGAAAAGAGCCCTATCCACTGACAGCGTTCGAGCCGAGCTACTCCGATTCACTGTTTGCCGAGGCCTGTGAGGAACTCGGAATCACGATGGCGTCCCAGCCGAAAGCCATCAACTCCGAGGAATACGATGACCGCTCCGAATGCGTCGGATACGGCGTTTGCAACGCCTGTCCGTCGGGGGCGAAGTACAGCGCCGAAGTCCACGTCCGGAAGGCCGAGTCAGCTGGTGCGCGGATCGTTGATCAGGTGCAGGCACTCTCCGTGGAGCACGACCGGACGGGTGACTACGTGGAATCAGTCGTCTACGCGACCCCCAACGGGCGTCAGTACCGGCAAGAGGCAGACCACTTCGTCATCGCGTGTGGCGGAATCGAAACGACGCGGTTGCTGCTGTTGTCGGATTCGGACGTGTATCCGGATGGATTAGCCAACTCCAGCGGGGCAGTCGGTCGGTACCTCATGGACCACCCTAGCGTCAGGACGACAGGGACACTCGAAGAGCCGACACGACAGAGCAATGTCGGCTGGGTTTCCAGTCGGAGCGATCAGTTCTATGCGCACGAGGAGACCGGCCCCGGGAGCTACCACCTCACGTTTAGCAACACCGCGAAGTCTACGTCAGGAGGTGCACAGTTCAGACATCCACCGACATCTCCATCGCGGTTCCTCGACATCGTTCGCAACCCGACTCCGGATGCACTGGCTGAACTCGCGACAGACCCGCTCAACGAGATGCAACTGGGTGACGCTCTTGAACTTCCGACGACTTCGGGACCACCGTATCCACTCTCGATACGTGGCGCGGGCGAGATGCTGCCGCGGCCTGACAACCGGGTCACACTGGATTACTCGAAAACTGATAACCACGGCCGACCGGTGCCGTCGATCAATCTTTCTGACGGAGCCCACGCTCAGGAGACGATGGAGCACTGTTTAGAGATCCAAAAGTCGATTCTGACAGAGCTCGGTGCCGAGATTACCGATGTGAAAACTCTGAGCGGGAGAGGAATGAGTACGCACCACATGGGAACAACGCGGATGGGTACTGATCCGGCAGAAAGTGTAGTAAACGAAGAGTGTCGGACACATGACCTCGCGAACCTCTGGATCGCGTCGTCAAGCGTATTCACCACCGCTGGAGCGAACAACCCAACACTCACGATTGCTGCGCTCGCGCTGAAGACGGCGGATCACATCGACGAGGAGCTGTGATTGCCACACTGGCAGACGCCCTGTGCGCCGCCAGAGACGGCCATTGTATGCCGCGTCTTTGCCACCGTACCGTGGTTGGCACTACCGGAGAGGTCTACGCTTTTACCGCTGGAGGGCGTACGGGAGAGCATGAGTGAATCCGAAGAAGAACTCCCGGATAACGACGAAGAGTGGCGCGAAATACTCTCCGACGAAGAGTACCGAATCCTCCGCGAGTCTGGAACAGAGCCGCGGTTCAGCAGCGACCTCATCGACGTAGAAGACGAGGGCGTCTTCACCTGTGCCGGCTGTGGGACGGAACTGTTCGATAGCGACAGGAAATTCGAATCAGAAACCGGCTGGCCGAGCTTCTGGGACGTGTATCAGGAAGGCAACGTCGAAACACGAGCGGACAACAGCCACGGGATGGAGCGAACGGAAGTCGTCTGTGCCGAGTGTGGCGGTCATCTGGGCCACGTGTTCGACGACGGACCAGAGCCGAGCGGGAAGCGGTACTGCATCAACGGCGCGGCGCTTGACTTCGAGTCAGAGTAGCGACCACCGGAACCCTTTTTTCCGTCATTGAAGTTGATACGGGTAGACGTGACTGAACATGGGACCGACGAGGCGGGCGACGACGGGGCCGGACCATCGGTCGACGAGTCGCTGGTCGATGAACCACCGACTGCGACTGCCGAATAGCCACAGCCGGAGAGTCACCTGCTAGCTGAGAGCCTCCGAACGTTTCCGTGGCTCCGCGCGGCCGGCGTCGCAGCCGGGACGCTGGCTGTCGAGTATCTGCTCGTCGCCCTGCTGTTTCTCGTCGGCCCGTCGTCGGTCGACCTGCCAGAACTGTCGGACCGACTAGTCCAGTACGGGTTCGTGCTGTACAACGCCCACCACGTGCCGACGCTGGTGACGGCATCGGACGCAGAGGTGTACGGCTCGGCCGCACGGAACGTCCTGTACGGCGCACAGGGAGCGAGCATCCCGCCGATAGTCTATTTTCTGATTCCGATTGTCTCGCTGCTTGTCGTCGGCGCGCTGTTTGAGCGCTATCGCGGCGATGCCCGGTCGGACAGCCTGCTCGAGGAAGCGGCGCTCGTCGGAACCGGCATCGGCTTCGGCTATGTCGCAACGGGATTCGCCGGGAGCTTCGTGTTCGTCCGGACGGTCATGTTCGATGGCGGCGGTGAGGGACAGGCCGCACCTGCGGTGCTATGGCTCCTCATTCTGCTGTTTTTCCTCCCACTGCTATTTGCGAGTCTCGGCGCGGCCGCTCGCTATCTCTACGCCGACTGGGCTTCGGGCGCGTAAGTCGTCTCGATAAGCTCGAGGATGCGGTCAGACTCGGCCATCGTGACGCCGCGGTCGTCATCGACTAGAACCGGGACCCCCCGCTGACCGGAGACCCGCTTCACCTCGTCGCGTTTCGAGTGTAGCGCCTCGACCCAGACGCTGTCGTACTCGATACCGAGTTCGTCCAGTCGGTCGGCAACCTTCTCACAATACGGACAGCCGTCGAGCTGGTAGAGCGTCAGGCTCATACTGGCGATACGGACGCCGTCCTCAAGGTGGTTGTGCTCGAAAAAACGCGGCGGTCGACCTGGCGTTACTCGTACAGCCAGGACGAGTCGATCTGGTCCCAGTCGACGAGTTCGTCCTCGTCGAAGAACAGCTCGATTTCGCGCTCGTTTGCGCCCTCGTCCTCGTGGTCGGAGCCGTGGATGACGTTCCGACCGAGGTCGAGCCCGTAGTCACCACGGATGGTGCCGGGAGCCGATTCGGCGGGGTCCGTCTCGCCCATCATGGTGCGGACCTGCCGAGTCGCGTCCTGACCTTCCCAGACCATCGCGAACACGGGCCCGGAGGTGATGAAATCGACAAGCCCGTCGAAGAACGGCTTGTCCTCGTGCTCGCCGTAGTGCTCCTCGGCGAGCTCCTGGTCGATCTGCATGAACTTGCCGCCGACCATCTTCAGGCCGCGGTCCTCGAAGCGGGAGACGATGTCCCCGATGAGACCGCGCTGGACGCCGTCAGGCTTGACCATCACGAACGTGCGCTCGTGCTCGGACATCAGGCCTCAGCCTCCTCAGCTTCCTCGTCCGCCTCGTCCTCAGCATCTGCGTCGGCCTCGTCGGCATCAGCTTCTTCGGCGTCAGCGTCAGCTTCTGCCTCGTCGGCGTCGGCAGCAGCTTCCTCGGCTTCGTCAGCTTCGGCTTCTTCAGCCTCGTCTTCGGCCTCACCGGCTTCACCGCGAGCGGTGTCGGTCCATTCGAGGTTGCGGGCCTCGCGGCCCAGGTCGGCGTTGTTCTCGCACTTCGAGGAACAGAAGTGCGTCGTCGCGCCGTCCTTGTGGACGAACATCGTGCCCGTGCCGGGTTCGATGTCCGTACCGCAGTAATCACATTCGCGTGTCCGGGGCATGGTTACTGCCCTCCGATGGTGTCGGCTTCGCGAGCCGTCTCGCGGAGCTGAAGCACGTCACCTTCGCGGACCGGGCCGAGAACGTTGCGCGTGATGATGCGCCCCTGATTCTCGCCTTCGCGGATGCGGCACTTGACCTGCATGGCCTCGCCGTGCATCCCCGTCCGGCCCACGACTTCGATAACCTCGGCGGGCGTGGAACCGCTGCTTTCGGATTCCTCAGCGCTCATCCGAGGTCACCTCACCGAAGCTCCTCGACCTTGTCGGCGATGTCCTCGACATCGGCGTCAGCCTCACCGGCGTCGGTGACGGCTGCAGCGGCCGAGCCGACTTCGAGCCCGGCGGCGTGACCGAGGTCGTCCTGCTGCTCGACGAAGATGAAGGGAACGCCCTTCTCGTCGGCAAGCTCCGGAATGTGCATGACGATTTCCTCGGGCTGGACGTCTTCGGCGACGAAGACGAGCTCAGCGGAGCCGCGCTCGATGGACTTGGTCGTCTCGTTTGTACCCTTCTTTACTGCGCCTGTGTCCCGGGCAACCTCGAGCGCCTCAAGGGCGTCGTCTTCGAGGTCCGCGGGAACGTCGAAATCTACGTATACTGGCATTTGTATGTTCACCTCCTGCGCGCGAGCTCAGGCTCCCCCGCCGTGTCCGGGCCGCGAGGCCCGTCACACCGTGATGGTGTGTATCCTGAAAAGGCTGGGAGCATCATCAACTCGGCGCAGGCTGTACCCCATTCTGTGCTACCGGCCCTAAAAGCGCTTTCGAAGCCGAAATCCCGTGCCAGCCCGCCACACGGGTGCTGTCGGGGGGTCTGCCTATTCCGCGGCCGCCGACGCATCGGCCAGCGCGGCCCGCGCGTCCGAGACGAGACGGGCCACCACCTCACCGGCGGGCCGGACGTCCTGTGCGAGACCGGTGCTTTGCCCGGCGTAGTGTGGCAGGGCCTCGACATCGCCGGTCATCCCCGCAAGCGGGGGCATATCAGCAAACCGACTAATCGGCTCGCCGTCGGGCATCTGTGCAATTTGTTCGGGGTCGCTGGCGTCGTCGATTTCATCTAAGTCATGTCCTGCCTGCTGTCGGACCTCGTCGGTTTCGAGGACTCGGTGTGGCTGGTCCGGCCAGCCTCGGTCGAACAGGTCGGTAAACCGCGTCGCCGTCTCTGGCGCGTCAACGATTTGTTGCCGGTATGCCTCGTTCGCGCCCGATTCTTCGGTCGCCACGAACCGAGTGCCGAACCAGCCGCCGTCAGCATCCAGCGTCAGCGCCGCCGCGAGGCCGCGACCATCCCCGAGACCGCCGGCCGCGACGACCGGGACCGGAACCGCGTCGGCCACCCGCGGGAGCAACGACATCGTCGTCACGTCGCTCTGGACGTGGCCACCAGCCTCCCGGCCCTGTGCGACTACTACGTCGGCCCCGGCGTCGACGGCAGCCTTGGCATCGGCGGCGCTCCCGACAGTGACCATCGCCGTGCCACCGGCCTCGTGGACCCGGTCGATGTACGGCCCGGCATCGCCAAATGAGAAGGAGACAACCGGTGCGCCAGCGTCCAGACAGGCGTCGAGACAGGCCGACGGCGAGAGCATGCCTGTGGACTCGTCGAGGACGACGTTGACGCCGACCACGCCGTCAGTCGCGTTTGCAGCGTCCGTGTACGCGTCACGAATCGCGTCGGCCTCGCGCCACGACATCGCCAGCATCCCGAGGCCGCCCGCGTCAGCGACTGCCGCGGCCAGGAGCGGCGTCGAGACGCTCCCGACTGGTGCCTGCACGACTGGGTGGTCGATACCGATCTCGGAACAGAGCGGGGTCTGGAGGGGAGCCATGCCGACGACTGTGTCCGGTCCGATAAAAAGCGTACCTGGGGAGCGCCGTGACCGTCAGGTCCATACTGGCGCGTCCGCCACCACCGGTATGGACATCGCGCGCTCGCTTCGAGCGGAGGCCCGCCGCGCGAACGAGCGGCGGCTACTCGTTCTGGCGGGCGACCCCGACCGAACCCGGGAGCGAGCGGCAACAGCGCTCGATTTGGCGGACGTTCCCAGCGCGGAGACGACCGTCGTCGGCCCGGAGCCGTTCCTCGACTGTGAGCATCACGAGCAGTCCCGCGCCGAGGAGCTTCTCGGCCGGACTCGGACGGCTGTCGTCCTCGATGCGCACGAGGAACTGCGGCCGGACGCGGTCGGGCGGACCGTCGGTGCCGTCGACGGCGGCGGCCTCTACGTCCTCCTCGCGCCGCCGCTGGAGACGTGGCCCGAGGAGCGCGACGGGTTCGACGCCTCGCTCGCAGTCCCGCCGTTCAGCGTCGAAGACGTGAGCGGCCACTTCCGCCGTCGGTTCGTCGAAACGCTGCGAGCACACCGAGGTATCGCTATCGTCGACGTCGACACGGGCACTGTCGAGCAGGACGGCCTGACGGACCCGCCACCGAGCCGCCCGGTTCCAAGCCCGACCCCGCCAACCGACGCGTGGTTTCGCTCTGAGACCTACGCCCAGTGTCTCACCGACGACCAGCGGGACGCGGTCCAGGCATTCGAATCCCTGCGGGACGACGGCGAGGCAGTCGTGGTCGAGGCCGACCGGGGGCGAGGGAAATCCAGCGCCGCCGGGCTGGCAGCCGGAAACCTCGCCGTCGAGGGGCGGGACGTACTGGTGACCGCGCCGCAGTACCGGAGCGCCGCCGAGGTGTTCGCGCGGGCGGGACATCTTCTGGAGACGCTCGGCGTCGAGTTCGCTCGCGACCGGGCGACGAACCCCCAGCGGCTCGACGTTGCAGGGGCGGGCTGCGTGCGGTATGCGCCGCCGGACGAGGCTGCACTGCTTCCGGATGGTCCCGACGTGGTCATCGTCGACGAGGCCGCGGCCCTGCCGGTCCGGCGACTCGAACAGTTCCTCGACGCGCCGGCGGTCGCCTTCACGACGACGGTCCACGGCTACGAGGGGGCAGGCCGGGGCTTCTCCGTCCGGTTCCGTGACCGGCTTTCCGAGAGCGACCACGCCCTCACCGACGTGTCGATGACAACGCCGATTCGATACAGCGACGCCGACCCTGTGGAGGTGTGGGCGTTCCGGGCGCTGTTGCTGGACGCGCGCCCGCCGGTCGACCAGCTTATCGAAGACGCGACGCCGGAGACCGTGGAGTACCGACAGCTGTCGGCGGCTGACCTGCTCGGCGACGAACACCTGCTCCGGGAGGTGTTTGGCCTGCTCGTGCTGGCGCATTATCGGACGGAACCCTCGGACCTGGCCCGACTGCTTGACGCACCGAACCTCACCGTCAGGGCGCTGACCCACGAAGGCCACGTCGTTGCAGTGGCGTTGCTGGCACAGGAAGGCGGGCTCTCGGCGTCGACCCGGGCTACGATGTACGAAGGCGGACGCGTTCGCGGGAATATGCTCCCAGACGTGCTATCGACACAACTCCGGGACGAAGCCGCCGGGGTTCCGGTCGGCCAGCGAGTCCTCCGAATCGCAACCCACGCTGCGGTCCGGTCCCGTGGACTCGGCTCCAAACTCCTCTCGGAAATCAGAGCGGAGTTCGCCGACCATGTGGACTGGGTTGGGGTCAGCTACGGTGCAACGCCGGAACTCGTCCGCTTCTGGGCGGATAACGGCTACAACACCGTCCACCTCGCAACCTCACGGAACGCGACCAGCGGCGAGTACTCCGTCGTGATGCTCGACCCCTGTTCCGACGACGGGGCGGCGCTCGCGGCGCGCCACAGGGAGTGGTTTCAGGACCGAATCGCGGCGGTGCTGTCGGACCCACTCGACGACTGTGACCCCGACGTGGTTCGGGCCGTGCTTCGAGCGACCGACGGCGAGCGGCCGGCATCGCTCTCGGAGTGGGAATGGCGGCTGGTTGCCGGCGTCCCCGGCGGCGCGTCGGTTCTCGACACGAACCCGAAGCCGTTCCGTCAACTCACCCGTCGACACCTGTCGCACCCAGCCGACGCGACCGCGCTCTCGCCGCGGGAGGAACGCCTGCTTGTCCGAAAGGTCTTGCAGGCACATCCATGGTCGACTGTCACCGAGGAACTGGCGTTCGTCTCTGAGCG
Source organism: Haloarcula sp. JP-Z28 (assembly GCF_011440255.1). Taxonomy (NCBI): domain Archaea; kingdom Methanobacteriati; phylum Methanobacteriota; class Halobacteria; order Halobacteriales; family Haloarculaceae; genus Haloarcula; species Haloarcula sp. JP-Z28. The sequence goes on from NZ_JAAOHT010000003.1 coordinate 100,252, forward strand.
TGAGTGCATGCGTACCCTCGGCGGAATAGTCGAAAGGTTGACGCGTCTGTACGGCGACCCTTGGGTACAGGAGGAACTCGACAGACACCTATGAACCTGCTTGGCCTCGAAGCGCTGTTGTTTGTACTCGCGTTTGCGCTCCTGATCGGCGGTGTCATCGGTAGCCTCACGCCCCAAGTCCCCGGCGCGCTCGTCTCGCTCGCCGGCGTCTATCTCTACTGGGTCGCCAGCGGCATGACCGACCCCGGGACGCTCTTGCTGGCCCTGTTGACGCTGGTTGGCCTGCTGACGTGGGCCGTCGATATCGCGGGCGGAGCCGTTGCTGCACGCGTTGGCGGGGCGTCGAACTGGACGGCAGCCCTCGCCGGCGTCGTAGCGCTCGTTCTCTTTTTCGTCACCGGCCCGCTCGGCATCCTGCTGGGCGTCGCCGGGACGGTGTTCGTCGTCGAGTTCTATCGGCAGGAGGACGCCAGAGGGAGCGCGAAGGCCGCGCTGGTAACCACCGTCGGAATGCTGGCCTCCGGCGTCGTCCAGGCCTTGCTGACCGCGTCGATACTGGTCACCATGATTGCCGTCGCGCTTCTATGACACAGTGTGCGGAGGACGGCTGCGAAAACGAGGCCGCGGTCGAACTCCACATCCCCTGGGACGCGAACCGGGACGTGTGTCCGGCCCACGCTCGCGTCTGGGCGCAGAAGGACGGCGTCGTCCCAGCGCCGATGGACGGCCACGAGGACGAGTGGCCATAGACTGCTGTCGCAGAAATTGACGCTTTAATTCACACGTAGGTACCGAGCTAAGAGGGTGTCAAACGTTCACGAAGAAAATATAATAATAATTGGGTTTGAATACGACAATTGAGGCATGTTATCATGAAACGCGAGATGCTCACCACCGACTTCATCGACCGTGCAGCAGACATCTACGACGACGTGACCGGTATCGTCGCCCATGACGGCACCGAGTACACGTACGCGGAGGTAAACGAGCGGGTCAACCAGTTGGCACACGCGCTGTCGGACCGGGGCGTCTCAAAGGGGAGTCGCGTGGCCCTCCTCGCGCCGAACACACACTACTTCATCGAGACGCTGTACGCGACAAACAAACTCGGCGCGGTGTTCGTCCCGCTGAACTACCGGCTCGACCCCGCGAAAATCGAGTATATTCTGAACGACTGTGAAGCCGCGACGGTCATCGCCGACTACGACTTCGCGGAGAAGGTCCAACCGGTACGGGACGACATCCCTGCGGAGACGTTCATCGGCTACGAGCCCGACCGTATCGACGGGGACTGGGAGGGGTACGGCGATGTCCTCGACGGACAGCCGACAGCCGAACCGGACCGGCCGGACATGACCGAGGACGACGACGCCAGCATCAACTACACGTCCGGCACAACAGGGGACCCGAAGGGCGTGGTCAGGACCCATCGGACCGAAAGCTGGCACTCGCTGGTGCTCAATCAGCACATGGAGATACGCGACGACGACACGTACCTCTGGACGCTCCCGATGTTCCACTGCAACGGCTGGGGCCACACCTACGCTATCACCGGGACCGGGGGGACCCACGTCTGCCAGCGGACCTTCGACGCCGCGGACACCTTCCGTCGGGTCCGCGAGTACGACGTGTCGTTCATGTGTGGCGCGCCGACGGTGCTGAACAAGCTCATTCAGCACTACCGAGCAAACGACGGCGACGTAGTGACACAGGGGGACCGCGACGTGCGGATCGCGACGGCCGGCAGCGCCCCGGCGACGGCGACCATCGAGCGCGTCGAAGACGAGTTTGGCTGGCGAATCATCCACATCTACGGCCTGACCGAGACGGCCCCGATCATCACGACCAGCAACTCCCCGCGGCGTATCGCCGAACGGGGCCGTGAACTCAAGGTCAAGCAGGGCTCAGAGACGCTGTGTACCGACATCCGAATCGTCGACGAGGACGGGACCGACGTGCCACGCGACGGGGCGACGATCGGCGAGGTCGTGGTGCAGGGCAACCAGGTAATGGACCGCTATCTCAACAAACCCGAGATCACCGAGGAAGCATTCAACGACCGCGCCGAGGGGTACTTCCACACTGGGGACCTCGCGGCGTGGGACGAGGACGGGATGATACAGATCATGGACCGCCGGAAGGACATCATCATCTCTGGCGGAGAAAACATCTCCTCGATTGAACTGGAGGACGAACTGTACGACCACCCCGGTGTCCTGAAGGCCGCGGTCATTCCAACTCCGAGTGAGGACTGGGGCGAGACCCCGATGGCAATTGTCGTCCCGACGGCCGACAGCGACGCGACTGAACAGGATATCCTCGAATTCCTCAGAGAACGCGTCGCGAGCTACAAGGTCCCCGCAGGCATCGACTTCCGGGACTCGCTTCCTGAAACGGCGACTGGGAAAATCCAGAAGTACGAACTCCGCGAAGAATACTGGCAAGAGCAGGAGCGGATGATCGGCCAGGAGTGAGCGCGGCATTAGCTGTGAGGCGCTGGGACAGTATTAACACGATTCTTTATTAGGTTTCCAACAGTCGGTCACACCATGCATCTAGGAGTCGTCGTGCCACGCGTTGATGACCACAGCACAATCGAGCTGGCCGTCGAAGCCGAAGGACACGGCTACGATTCGGTCTGGCTGAACGAACTGTGGGGCGCTAGCTCCGTTGTCGAACTCACGGATATCGCAACACGGACCGGCGATATCGAGATCGGCAGCGCGATACTCAACGTCTTCTCACGGTCACCGGCCGTGCTGGCGATGACAGCGACGACCCTCGACAGGGTCTCGGACGGACGGGCAGTGCTGGGGCTGGGAACGAGTACAGCCCGGTCCATCGAGAATATGCACAGCATGGAGTTCGAGCGACCGGTCCGTCGCGCCCACGAGACGATCGATATCATCAAACAACTCATGACGGGCGACGAGCGGGTGACCTACGACGGTGAGGCGGTCTCGGTCAGGGGCGTGCCGCCGCTAGACCGTGACGTGCCAGTGTACCACGCCGCCCTCGGGCCGGCGAACAGGCGAGTCGTCGCCAGACTCGCTGACGGCTGGCTGCCCCACATGATTGCGTTCTCCGAACTGGAGTCGGCGTTCGACTACATCGCGGAGACGGCACGCGACGCTGACCGGGACCCAGACGACATCACCGTTGCACCGTACGTGCCGGCAGTGGTCCACGAGGATTCCGAGCGAGCGACCGAGGAACTCCGGCAACACATCGCCTACTACGTCGGCAGCGGCGAGGGGTACCGCCGGGCTGTTGCGGAGACGTATCCGGACCGAGCGGAGCGCATCGCCGACGCCTGGCAGGCGGGTGACCGCGGCGAGGCGACGGAGCTCGTCACTGACGAAATGACGGCTGATCTCGGCATCGCCGGGACGCCGGAACAGGCGCGAGAGAAACGGGATAAAATTGCGGACAGAGCTGTCATCGACCGGCTTCTGCTAACTGTGCCACAGCAGGTCGACGGGGAGCTGGCTCGGAAGACGATTCGGGCGCTGGGGCCGAATTAGAGGTCAATTTCCATCATCACCTCGTCGGCGTACTCGTCGCCGAACTTGTAGTGGTCCTCACGGATGGCGTCAGTGTCCCAGCCGTGGTCTTCGAGGAACTCGATTGCGTCCTCGTTCGTCGATGGGACAGAGTTGTACAGCTTCTCGTAGCCGTTCGACGCCGCCCACTCGGTGCCCCGGGCGAGTAACTGCGAGCCGATGCCATGGCCCCGATACCGTTCGAGCACACCCAGCGTTAGCTCTGCCGTGTGACTGAGCTTCTCAACTTCGGGATGTTTGAGGTGGACCCACCCGACCACGTCGTCGTTGATGCAGGCGACGAAGAAGATGCGTGACTCCAGCTCGTTGTGCCGGAGCAGCACGCCCTCGCTGTCTACCACGTCGGCGACGGTCTCCGCATCGACGTACTCCCCGCCGCCGATAGCGGCCCGGATGGCCCCAACGAGGCCGGTCAGGTCCTCCTGTCGCGCCTGACGGATAGTGAACTCCATATCGTCGGCCTCGAACTCTTCTTCGACGGTGTCGTTGTAGGCGACGCGGAGTTCCCCGTCGATCTCCTCCAGTACGCCGTCGCGTTTGAGTATCGCAACGTGATGGCCGAACGGTCGCGGGTCCATCTGTAGCGCCGACCGAGCGCCTCTCGGTCCTACAGACCCGTGTGATTCGACGTACTCGTAGATGTCCCGTCTGTCCTCGTGGTCGAACTGCAGTGGCTCTGTCAGCTCCATGGTATCTGCTACCACGACACAGTACTTAATCCTTTATCAAAAACCATGTACTTTTAACTGAACAGTCGCTACTGCTCCGGAACACCGGTCAGAAGCACTGCCACATCCCGAGCGTTGTGTGTATCGACGAGCAGTTCTGCGGCCGCTCTGACGCTGTAGGTGCCGGCTAACTCCACGCCGTAGCAGGCGGCGTAGCAGTCAAGCCAGTCGTTCATGGTCCGTTCCAGCCGCTCGAACTCCGCCCCGGAGAAGCGGACCCACGACCCGCCGGTCCGGGCCTCACAGTACAGAGCGACCGTGGGGCCGAACCCGTCCCGAAGGAATTCCATCGCGCGCTCCTCGTCCGGCGGGTCGGGGTCCAGCGACTCGCGGGTCTGCTCGGCTCGGCGGGAGAGCACCCGAAGGCGGTCGTCGTACTGGCCACTCATCACCGAACGGGTCACCCCTGGTTGAACTCCACGCCTTTCCCGCCAGCGGGGTGTTCCCACTCGGTGTCGGCGACGATAGCACAGGTGCCACACTCGACGCAGGGCTGGGTGTCGAGGCTCACGAGGTGTTCCTCGCTGCCGTTGGTCTGGACCATTTCGTCGCGGTAACAGCCCCCGCCGAAGTCTTCGGCGCTGACCGGGCAGGCCGTGACGGCGGTGCCCGAGGCCTCGAAGGACTTGTCGACCAGTTCGATGTGCGGGTCACCCACGTCATAGGTCAGGTCGCCGATACGGTCACCCAGGTCGGGTGGCGAGACGGTGTTCTCGTCGGTCACGGGCTCACCCAATTCCTCGGCAATGACCGTCGGCAGCGTCACGTAGGGCAGTTTGGTGTCGGGAATCATCGACACCAACCGCGGCGACGAGTAGGCCCGTTCGAGCAGTCCGGCTGCTGCTCGAACCCCGAACCGGCCGGCGGCGGACTCGGCGATAGCGTTCGAGAGGTCGTCGACGGGAGCGAGTTCGCCGAGCTGTCCGAACACCCTGTACCCGGTCGGCCGGAGCTTGTCCATCACGCCCTCGTCGTGGAGCTTCTTCTCGTACAGTTTGCCGGCCTGAGACGGGTCGCCGCGTGCCCTCGCGTCGGCGAACGCCTCGGCGGCCAGCGCCCCGGCAGTGACCGCGTGGTTCATCCCCTTGATGATGGGTCCCTGTGCCTGCATCTGGCCGGCGGCGTCGCCGACCAGCACGAGGCGGTCCTCGTGCGGCGAGGGATGGGCCGCCTTCTTCGAGTCCGGGACGAGTTTCGCGCTGTACTCGCGCTCGTTGTACTCGTCGCCGAGCCACTGGGCCATGAGCGGATGCGTGAGCAGGCTGTCGAGCAGTTCGTGGGGCTCGGCCCGCTCCTCGGCGATGGAATCGAGGTGGAACACGGTGCCGATAGACAGCGAGGACTCATTGGTGTAGAGGAAGCCGCCACCACGGACGCCGTCGAACAGGTCGCCCGAGAATAGGTGGGCCGCGCCGTCGTCGGAGGCCACGTCGAAGCGGTCGTTGATGACCTCCGGCTCCATGTCGACGACTGCCTTGACGCCCTGAAACCACTCCTCGGGCTCGTCCCAGTCCATCAGCCCGGCGTCGCGGGCGAGTTCGGAGTTGACGCCGTCGGCCGCCACGATGATGTCGGCTTTGATGTGGTCCAACTCCTCTGTCGTCACGCCGACAATTTCGCCTCGTTCGCGCAACAGGCCGGTGACGTGGACCTCGGTCAGCAAGCCGCCGCCGGTTTCGCGGGTACGTTCGTGGACCTGCTGGGCGAGCCACGAGTCCATCTTCCGACGGAGCACTGCGTCGGCCCACGCCGTATCGTGGTGATGGAGGTCGCCGATATCGAAGGATTTCACCCTGTCACCGGCGATGTTGTGGATGACGTTCTCCGTCACCGGTCGCTCCGTCGCCTCCTCGCGGAAGTCCGGGAACAGGCCGTCGATGGTGTAGGGTGCCGACTCCTCGGCGTAGATGAGCCCGCCGGAGACGTTCTTCGACCCGGCGTCGACGCCGCGTTCGAGGACGAGCGTTTCGACGCCGTTGCGGGCGAGCGTCGCCGCCGCAGCGGCCCCGCCCGGACCACAGCCGACGACGACTGCCTCGTACTTCTCGGCGGTGTCAGTCATCGCTGGCCTCCATCATCGCACCCAGTTCACCGGCTTCGACCGCCTCCGTCAGGCGCGGCAAGACCTCGAATAAGTCGCCCTCGATGAGATAGTCCGAGAAGTCCCGGATATCGGCGTCCGGGTCGGTGTTGACGGCGATGAGCGTATCGGACTCGTCACAGCCGACCTTGTGCTGAATCGCTCCGGAGATACCTGCGGCGATGTACACGTCGGGTTCGACTTCCTGCCCGGACTCGCCGATCTGTCGCTCCTCGGTGACGTACTGCTCGACGTGGCCGTCGAAGGAGTATGATGAGGTGATGACTCCGCGGGACAGTCCCAGATCGGCGTCGTCGAAGGCGTCGACGAGGTCCAGCGCCTGCTCGATGCCCCGCGTCGGGTCGTCGCCGATACCGCGGCCCACGGCGACAATCACGTCGTGGCCGGAGAGGTCGACACCGCCAGAGAGGCGGTCGTACTCCTCGACCTCGACTGTGAACCAGTCGTCGTCAAGGTCCATCTCGTAGTCGACGACCTCACCGTCGCGTTCGTAGTCGGGGTCGGGCATCTCGAAGCTCCCCGGAATCACCGACGCCCCCTGTGGGTGGAAATCCCGGTGGGGTTTGTCGATACAGAGAATCGTCGAGTACTCGAACCCGGAGAAGTCCGGGCGCTTCATATGGAGCACGCGCTCGAACTCCTTCTTGTCGCCGGCGGTGCCAACCTTCGCGGGGTTGGATATCATCGCACTCTCGATATACAGCCCCGAACAGTCCGACGCTAATCCTGAGTCGAGTTCCCCCTGAACGAGCGCCGAAAGGTCCCGACCGTTGTTCGTCGCCGGGAAGACGGTGTAGCGCGGTTCGTGGTAGTCCTTCCACTCGGTCTCCTCACGACCATCGGCGGCCAGGTCGCCACCCGCTCTGGCCATGTCACAAAAGATTTCGGTGTAGGGCTGGTGGCGGAAGCGATCAAGGCGGTCGTCCTCGTGATAGACGACGAGATCCGCGCCGTAGGCGATGACATCTTCAACGTGGTCGCTCGCATCGGCCCCGATGAGCACAGCGACGACGCGCTCGTCCTCGTCGTACGCCGCGTTGTAGTCGTTCATCAGTTCCCGAGCCTTCCCGAGCATCTCCTTCGAAACGTCCACGAGGTCGCCGGCCTGCGTCTCACAGTAGACCCACATATCGCGGTACTCCGCGCCGACGGTTCCCTCGACCCACTGCTTGTCGTTGGTCGGGTGGTCGAGTTCGGGGTACTTCTCTTCCGGCGGGACGTACTCGACCTCCGTCACCGCCTCGCCCTCGGCTTCTTCGGTCCCCTCGACGGATTCGATTCGACTCTCTATCTGGGATTTCGCTGTCTTCCGGTCCTGGCCCGCTTTCTCGCGTTCGAGCAGGTCCCGGAGCACGTCGGCGTCGTCAACGTCTCGGACCATGTTCGCCACATCGGCGACAGTAAGGTCGGAGAGGTCGACGGCTTCCGGATCTATCTCGCCGTCATCGTCGCTTTCGACCTTCTCGATGCGGTCCTTGATAAGCGTCTTGACGGGAACCCGGTCCTCGCCGTCTTCCTCCAGTGCCAGCATCGCCTGTAGTTCGTCGGCGTCGTCAACGTCCTTGATCTTCGGTCCGAGTTCGGCGATCTCGTGTTCCGTGGGATCGATATCAGGCATTGTCAGTCACCTGCCGCGTACGGCGTGAGTTCGTCCAGTACCGGTTCTAATGCCTCGCGTTCGTCGGCCTCGATAACCGTCGCTTCTCGCTCCGAGGGGGCCTTTGGAATCGGGTCAACGCCGGCGACGATGGTCGGCGAACCGTCCAGACCGATGTAGTCCGGGTCGAGGTTGAGGCCTTCGTGATCCCAGATCGTGAGGTACTCCTCGTACTCCGTGGCCCGCTCTTGAGTCTCCTCGCGGAGGTCCTTGTGTTTCAATCGGTGGCTCGCCTTCCGATAGGTCGGTTCGAACTCGGGGTCGGCGACGATGAAACACGGCATCGGCGCTTCGACCGTTTCAATCTCGGAGATGTCGCCGTCGACCAGTCGCTTCGCCCGAACGGTGCCCGCGTCCTCGTCGATATCGAGTGAGAGAACATGGGTGATTATCGGCCAGTCCAGACACCAGCAGGTCTGTGGACCGGTATGGCCGGTCTCGCCGTCGGCCGTTTTGAACCCGGCAAACACCAGATCAGGCTGCTCCTCAAGATTCTGGAGGCCAGTGGCGACAGTCATCGCAGTCGCCCAGGTGTCCGCGGCCCCCATCTCGCGGTCCGAGAGGAGATACAGGTCGTCTGCGTACACGTCCCGCATTCCTTCCTGCAAGACCTCTTTGTACCCCGGCGGCCCCATGCTCATCAGCGAGACGTGGCCGCCGTTGCGGACTTTCGTCTGGAACGCCGCACGGAGCGCGTGCTTGTCGTTGGGGTTCATCACCGTCGGTGTCTTTCCCCGTTCGAGATGCCCGTCCTCGTCGAACGATACCTGTCCCTCGCGGAAGTCCGGAACGCCCTTTGTCATAACAACTGTATGCATGGTACCATGACCCTCGTGAGTGTATCTCACACAAGAATCTATAATAAATGTATGTTTACAATTCTGAATGACAGGTATGCGACCCTGTCTCAGGGGACGGAGAATCCGGGCAGCGCCCAGTATATTGACGAACCGATAGCTACAGGTCGTTCAGATTCGGGGTGCGAAGTACGACAATCCAGCGAAAACAGGAGCGTTCGTAACTTAGATGCGACCAGCGCGACCCGGGTCCACGTCGATGGCGTCGACCGGACACACATCGACACAGAGCATACAGTCGATGCACTGGTCCTCGTGAGCCGGGTCAGCCTTGATCTCGCTCTCCGGATGATCCGGCGTGTCGACCCACTCGAATACGTCGACAGGACAGTCCTCTAGACACGCACCGTCGGCGATGCAGATGTCGAAGTCGACGGCGACGTGTGTCCCGTGGATGCCCAGTTCCTCGGGCTCGTCGACCGGGCCCCAGACATTGTGTCCGTCGTGCTGTTCGACAACGTCGCGGTTCTCCTCAAACTCCGGGTCTATGGCCATTGGTATCTTATCTCACTTTTGGGAGCTACTTAACTTTTCGACCTGACCGTCAGAATCCGGGGCCGTCGCGGCGATCCGAGCCGTGAACATCCCCCGACCCGAGGTCGCTGATGCGGTCAGTCGGTCCTGACAGGTCGCCGCCGGGCAAGCCGGTATCATCGCCTGCGCCTCTTGGGCCGTCAGTGTCCGGACTGTCGGTTCCGATTCGCCGAATGAACTCAACGGTCCGTTCGTACACGTCGTCGTACTGGGCCCCGTGGAACGGGAACCCGTGGTCCGACGGCACCGTCTCGTGGACCACATCGGTCATGGGGCCGAGCGCGTCGGCAAGCAGTTCGGACTGAGATGGCGGCACAACGTCGTCTTCAGAGCCGTGGAGCAACAACGTCGGCGGGGCGTCGGTATTCACCTGACCGACCGGCGAGGCGAGGTCGTACGCCGCAGGTTCGTCGTCGGGCCCGCCGCCGAGATACGCCCGATGGCCCTCACCCGCTGGGACATCAGTCGCGGTATCGAGCGCGTGGAAGTCATAGACGCCGGCGTAGCCGACGGCGGCCGACAGTGCCGAAGACGCGCCGGGGTACAGTTCGGGTTCGAATCCGGGTTCGTCCGCCGTCAGCGCGGCCAGGACGATGAGATTCGCGCCGGCTGAGTGACCGACACCCACGACTCGGCTGGTGTCCGCGCCGTAGCTTTCTCCCTCCGTCCGGGCCCACTCGATAGCGGCCTTTACATCTACGAGCGCCGCCGGAAACGTCCATTCCGGTGCGAGCCGATACTGCGGCTCGATGACCAGAAAGCCGTCCGCGGCGAGGTCAAGCGCGTGCCGGGCGAACTCACCCTTGTCGCCAGACGTGAACGCGCCGCCGCGGACGAGCACGGCGACCGGTTTCGGGCCGCTGGCCGCCGCTGCGTCGTACAGGTCGAGCGTCAGCGTCTCGCCGTCCACCTCGTGGAACGGGATGTCGCGCTGCACTGTCACTGACTCCGGGGCGCGTTCTGTCACGGGCATTGGTCGGGCCGTCGTGGACATAAGCCCGACGCTATCAGCTCTCGCCTCGGGGTCGAACGACGCGCCGGCACCGCGGTCTGCTGGGAACTGGCTTGAGCGTCAGGTGCCTCGTTCCGAACGAAGCGAACAGGTCGGTTATCGGGCGGTACACCTGCGGCCCGACGGTCAGCCTTCGACCTTGATCTGCTTGCCGCGGGCCGTCGCGCCTACCTCGACGGGCAGGCGCACCTCGAGGATACCGTTGGTGTAGTTCGCGGCGATACCCTCATCGTCGACCCGCTTCGGGAACCGGAAGCGTCGGTGGTAGGTCCGACGCTCGCCGCGCTGTTCGTCCTCACGTTCGGCGGCGATGTTCAACATGCCGTCGTCCCAGGAGACGTCGATGTCCTCGACATCAAAGCCCGGGAGCTCGACGTTGAGGACGAACTCGTCGTCCTCTTCGTACAGTTCGTAGTCGTCGCTACCGGTTTCGAACAGGCGGGACGGAAGGTCAAGACCGCGCATCCAGGAACTCGGTGTGGTTGTTGGCAGTGCCATTGGCCATCACCTCGTATCCATTTGACAGTTGTGTTGCGGTTCGTAAAAAACCTTACGTACCTTGAGGTATGAGAACAAACAACTAGATACCTCACTGCGGTCTTAAGAGCAACCACCGCGAGCAGGACCCAGTTGCACTAGAGCCCCAAATCCGGGTGCTACGGAACCGACTACAGACAGCCGTTCTTCTTTACTGTCAATGCGCCGTTAACCAATAAAATAAAGTGACGATGCGACGATATTCAGTGGAACGATGTACGGCCGCTTCGTGACGGCTTTATGGGTCCTAGCTGGCCTTTCCGCAGTGTTTTCACTGCTCGCGTGGCGTAAGCGTGAGGGACCTGGCGGGACACCGATGGTGGTGTTTCACCTCGCCTTAGCAGTCGGTGCTTCCAGCTACGCTGTCGACATCACCGCGACGGCGCTGTCGACCCAGTTGTTGGCTCGGCAGGTCGCAACCATCGCTCAGGGCGTAGTCGCCATCACCTGGCTGTACGCCGCGTTGCAGTACGCCGACTTCGACAGGTCGGTGACGCGGCGAGCTGTCGGGTTCCTATCGCTTGACCTGTTGGTGCTTGTGGGCGTGTTCGTCTTCCCGGGCGTATCACTGTTCGACCTCCCGTCCAGCGGCTCTGTGGGGTCACTGGTGGTGGCTCCGGGGGCTGGGCTCACAGCAGTGTTCGTCGCCCACATGGCGACAATTCTGATTGCGGCGCTTGCCGGGACAATCGTTCTTATTCAGTTGTTCGTCCGCTCGCGGCACCTGTACCGGACACAGGCCGCGGCCGTCCTCATCGCGGCGCTGGCTCCCTGGACCATTGCGCTGACCCAGCAGTACTTCCTGCAGATTCCCGAGGACGCCACGATTTTCGCCTGGGGAGTCTCTGGGATAGCGATGACGACCGGCCTCTACACGTTCAAGACGCTTGACCCGGTACCGGCCGCGCAGGAAACTATCGTCGAGCAGATGGGGGACGGAACGCTCGTCGTGGACATCGACGGCTGTATCAGCCACGCGAATCCGGCGGCTGAAACCCTCCTCGCTGGCCCCGAAGAGTCGCTCGTGGGCCAGCAAGTAGAGGCCGTTATTCCGACCTGGGACAGTCTCACAGTCGACGACGAACAAGCAGACTGGTCGGAACTCGCGCTCTCCGTGGACGGCCAGCAGCGGTTTGTCGAACTCGAAGTGACACCGTTTGCCGACCGGTTCGACGGACTCGTTGGCCGACTCGTCGTCCTCCGGGACATCACGGAGCGGAAGCGACGCGAGCAACGGCTGACGCAGTACAAGACGATTTTCGAGGGCGTCAGCGAACCCGTCTACGTCCTCGACGAACACGACCAGTTTGTCACGTACAACGACCCGTTCGCCAAGCTGGTCGGTACCGTCGAGGACAGTCTCGTCGGCGAACGCTTCGAGACTGTGCTAGGGCAGATGGGAACCGAGCCAATGGACGGCGGCTCGGAGGAGGTCCTGATCCGGACCGCATCCGGTGAGCAGGTCCCCTGTGAAGTCGACGCGGCGGACATCGAACTGGCCAGCGGTGAGTCCGGCCGTGTCGGCATCGTCCGTGACATCTCACAGCGAAAAGAAATCGAGTCCGAACTCGCAATGACGACCGAGCGCCTCGAAACGCTCGTCGAGGCTGCCCCGCTCGCGATTGTTGCACTTGACGCCAGCGCGACTGTCGAAGTCTGGAATCCCGCCGCGACGGAACTATTTGGCTGGCGCGCCGACGAGGTGTTGGGCGACACGGTTCCCGTTATCCCGGCCGAGAACCGACGACAGACCGCCGAACTTCACGCGCAAGTCCTCGAAGGGGAGCGTCTGTCGGGCCACGAAACAGAGCTTGAACGAAAAGACGGGAGTCGTGTCGACGTGAGCCTTGCCGCCGCCCCGATTCGCGATCTCAGTGGCACCGTAGTTGGCAGCGTCTCTGTTGTCACGGATATCACCGAACGGAAGCGGCGGGAGCAACAGTTGGAACTCCAGAACGAGCGGCTGGACGAGTTCGCCAGCCTCGTCAGCCACGACCTCCGGAACCCCTTGCAAGTTGCCAGTGGCCATCTGGAACTGGCGTCACAAGACGCTGACTCGGGCGTGCGCGAATCGATAACGGCCGCAACGGACGCCCTCGACCGGATGGAGACGCTCATCGACCACACCCTGACGCTGGCCCGCGAGGGGCGTGACATCAGCGACCCCGAACTGATATCGCTCCGGGAGACGTTCTCCCGGGCCTGGGACGCCGCACCCACGAGCGCGGCCGAACACCGGGTTCGGGACTCGCCGGAGCACGTACTGGCCGACCCCGACCGCCTCGCCGAACTGTTCCAGAACCTCGTGCAAAACGCCGTAGAACACGGCAGTGACGGTGCCACTCCCGGAGCTGGGCCAGCGGCCGATGGCGGAGGAGTAGTCACCATCACGCTCGGAGCCACGCCGGACGGCTTCTACGTCGCCGATGACGGCCCGGGGATTCCGCCGGACCAGCGCGACGCCGTCCTCGAATCGGGCTACAGTACCGACGACGACGGCACCGGCTTTGGCCTGGCGATAGTGGAGACGATTGCCGAGGCCCACGGCTGGGAGCTAACGGTTACCGACAGCGAAGCCGGCGGTGCTCGATTCGAGTTCAGTGGTGTCGAGACTGGGAGTCAGGGGGAAGAACCGACAGCTGGGTCGTTGTGACGGCGGCTTCAGGGATGGGTAAAGTACGCGACGGACTCCGTATCCGAGTCGTCCGCAACCTTGTCGAGGCGAGCGAAGCCAATGCGTTCGAACTGCACCACGTCGTCAGTGTCGTAGTTGCGCAGTCCCGGTTCGGCCACGCCTGATACGTCGCCGTCCATCGTCCGGAGGCGGAGCGCTGGGCCGTCAGCCGGTGCCCAGTGAATCACGTCGACGCCCTCCTCACGGACGGCGTCGATATCGTCGCCGGTGTACTCGAAGGCGTCGCGAGTGTGTCGCACGCAGCCGTACCCCTTGAGCCAGATACGATCGCCGTGGTCTGGCAGGTCGTCACCCTCGACGACGACACCGCTGGTCACCGGAATCTCGCGGCGGCCACGCTCCTCGTAGTCCGGGTGCAGCGGCGGTTCGCCGGCGTCCGGCCCGCCGACGATCTGGCGCTCAACGAGGCCACCGTGGTCGTCGCTGTCCCGGACGAAGAACGCCCGGTCCGAGTCGTCGTCGATGAGGTCACGGTTGTTCGAGTAGATCGAGGACATCGCCAGGTCGACGTTCGAGGTGGACGTGCCCAGCTGAATCATCGCATCGACAACGGCCTCGCCGCGGATGCCGCGCCGTTCGAGGCTGGCGACGGTCGGCGCTCGCGGGTCGTCCCAGCCCGCCAGTTCGCCGTCCTCAATGAGTTCGGCGATGCTTGACGTCGAGAGGGGCACGTCGTACTCGTCGACTTGGACGTGGCCCCAGTGGATGACTTCGGGGTACTCCCAGTCGAAGTAGTCATAGACGAACTGCTGGCGCTTCGCGGAGTCCTGCAGGTCGATACCGCGGATAATGTGGGTGACACCCAGCAGGTGGTCGTCAAGCCCGCTCTGGAAGTCCAGCATCGGCCAGCAGCGGTACTGCTCGGCCGCCTCGCGTGGATGGGGCGTGTCGACCATCCGGAAGGCGACGAAGTCCCGCAGCGCGGGGTTCTTGTGAGTAATATCGGTCCGGACCCGCAGGACCATCTCGCCGCTGTCGTACTCGCCGTCGACCATCGCCTCGAACTCCGAGCGCGTGGTCTCGGCGTCCTTATCCCGGTGGGGACAGGCCTCGCCGTTGTTCTTCAGGTCCGAAAACTCACCCTGCGGGCACGAGCAGGTGTAGGCCCCGCCCTTGTCGATGAGCTTGCGAGCGTACTCGTAGTACGTCTCGACGCGGTCGCTGGCGTTGACCACGTCGTCCGGTTCGAAGCCGAGATAGTCGATTGCGTCCAGAATTGCGTCGTAGGCATCCAGATCCGGCCGCTTGGTCTCGGGGTCGGTGTCGTCGAAGCGGCAGATGAACTCCCCGTCGTAGCGCTGTTTGTACGTCCCGACGACAGCGGCCATCCGCGCGTGGCCGATGTGCCACGGCCCGTTGGGGTTTGGCGCGACGCGCATCCGGACGGTGTCGTACTCCTCGGCGTTGGGCAGGTCCGGCAGTGGGTGGTCCTCGCCCTCGTCCTCAGCCTCCAGCTCTTCGAGTTTCTCCGGAGCGAGTTCGGCCAGCCGCTCGCGGCGCTCCTCGGCGTCCATCCCGTTGACCCGCTCGACGACCGGCGCGATAACGCCGGGTATCTCGTCGCCGTACTCGCGGAACTCCGGGTTCTCGCCCATGAGCGGGCCCATTATTGCGCCAACCTGTGCCTCGCTATCGTGTTTGACCGCGTTGAGGAGGGCGTTTGTCTCCGCCGCCTCCGTGATTCGGTCTCGCAGCTCGTCGTCCATTATCGGGACCTGCGACTGGGAGGCTCAAAACGCCGTCGGACCACCTTTTTCATCGTCGGGTGGCTCGCGATGCTCGCCACCACTCCTTGAAAAACGTGGGCGAAAAAGGCCGGAACCTCACTAAGTTCGGTTCCGGTGAACCGCGCTCGCTTCGCTCGCGCGGATGCTCGTCTTTACAGGTCACTTCACATCCACCAGAGACTCCGCAACCCTGTCCAGCGCGCTAATACCAGTCACCTCGCCGGACTGGTCGGGAATCGTCCACACGTCAAGGTCGGGCAGCGACTCCCGAAGCGCGGCAATAGACTCTTGCTGCACCACCTGCTTGCCCTGACAGCGCTGGCACTCGCCGGCGTCCTCGATGACCTTGTTCACGACCAACGTCGTTACCGGCACGTCGAACTCGCGGAGCTTCGCGACCAGCCGCTCAGTCTCGCGGACAGCCATCGTTTCGGGAATCGTGACGACCCGGAACGCGGTCTGTTTGGGGTCTCGAAGCACTGTGCCGACCCGTTCCATCCGCGTGCGCATCTCGGTGAAGTCGTCCGGGCCGTCGTCGCGCCGGCTCGCCATCGGGCCGAACATCATCGTCCGGGCAGTGTTGACTTTCCGACGAACCTGGTCCCGGAGGTCCATCGCCGTGGCAACGCCGCGGTCCATCACCAACGGGAGGTCAAGCAGGCGGAGCGTGTGCCCGGTCGGGGCAGTGTCGAACACCACGCGGTCCCAGCGGTCGCTCTCGATGTACGTCGCCATGCCCTCGATGGCTGCCAGTTCGTCGCTACCGGGCATCACGCCGGTCGTGAACAGGTCAGCGATTTCCTCTTCGTCCATCCGGATGCCGGCATCGGAAAATTCCGACGCCAGCGCCTCGAACAGTGACCGGTAACGGTCAATACCCGTCTGTGGATCGACCTCGACACCCCACAGCCCCGACCGGATTTCCGTCGGGTCGCCGCCGACCTCGGTCTCGACGGCATCGGCCAGCGAGTGCGCGGGGTCGGTGGAGACAACGAGTGTCTCGTGGCCCGCCGTCGCCAGCCGATAGCCAGTCGCCGCGGCCACGGTCGTCTTGCCGACGCCGCCCTTGCCGCCGTAGAGAAGGAACCGAGTCACACGGCTACCTAGGAACTGATACGTCTTAGTTGCTGACCAGCACCATTCAGGGTCAACAGCCGCCCTACTGCCAGACGCGGACGACACCGTCACTGCGACCGACAGCAATGCTCAAGCCGCCGTCGCCAGTCGGTGTCGCCGCGACGTTCGAGGTGAGCGACCCGCCGATGTCGCGCTGGGCTACCTGCCGAACGCCGTCCTGCCGCTGGAGCGCGACGAGCGTCCGGCGCTTCTGGGTCGGGACGACCAGCGTCTGTCGGTCATCGCCGAGCAGATCTCCGGCGAGTCCACCGTCGAGGATACGCGAGCCGAATGCGTGCGAGGAGACGCCGTCGTAGCGGGCCGCGATTGAGAGCCGGTCACCGTCGATACGGTAGAACTCCACTGTCCCGCCGATGTGTGGGGTGCGAACGACGGCGATTTCGGGCGCCCCGTCGGGGGAGAACGGCGCGACACAGAGCTGGTGGCGCCAACGAAAGCCCGTCCCGATTGCGGGCCCAGTCGCGACGCGCTCGCCGTCCAGTCCGTAGGCGGCCACCCGAGCGCCTTCATCGGGCCCGGTGACGGTGACGAGTACTTCGGGGTCACCATCGTCGTCAATGTCCGCAAGAATCGGTGCTACACCTTCGACAACCGTTGGTTCAGGCAGTTGAACTCGGCGGCGGACGGTCCCACTCCCGTCTGCAACAAACAGAACAATAGCGCGGGCCTCGACCTCGTCACCAAGCGCTCCGTGGTCGTATCGCTCCGTCGCACCGGCGAGCACAGCAGCGACATCGTCCTGCCAGACGATTCGGGCGTCGGGCAGAGCATCCTCGATGAGCAGGTCACCGTCCACGCGGACGGCCCCAGCCTCTGAGACTGTCGCGATGGTACCATCGGGAAACTGGACGGCGTGGGTGTTGGGTCCTGTCTCATCGGCAGTGAGGAACCGAACGCCGTTGTCCTGAACAACCACGGCTGGTGGCTGGCCCGCCGGCAGGTCGGGTTCGATGACAACCGATTCAACTCGGTCCTGACTCACCCGAACCGCCTCTGGGGCCCCTGCCTCTGGAACAACAACCCAGAGACTCCCGCCCTCGACTGGCAGTCCGACGAGCCACTTCGGGTGGCCCTCAATGGCGATGTCTATCGGGTCGACGGCGTCGAACCGGCCCGAACCTGAAATGTGACGATTGCCGGAGGGCTGGAGATGCGTGTAGCGAACCGTCTCCGTGGTGCTGGTCACCGTTGCTGTCGGGCGTGGTGTTGTGGTCCGCTGACTCGTCGTTCCACAGCCAGCGAAAAGTCCGGCGACACCGGCGAGAACGGCTCGCCGGGTCTGGTCCATGCTCAGTAGTCGCGCTCGACCAGGTAGTTCGCGATGCCTTCGAGCAGGTAGCGGGCCTCGTTGTCCGGCAGGACTTCGAGGTTCTGCTTGCCGCTCGCAATGAGGTCCTGCCCGGTCTGGCGGGCGTATTCGATTGACCCTACCTCTCGCAGACGCTCGACGGCGTCGTCGATTTCGGCTTCCGAAACGGCCTCGACAGAGTCCGTGTCGACGAGGTCGCCCACGTCGACGCCCTGCTGGCGAGCGTGCAGCGTCACCAGCGTCTGCTTGTTCTCGACGAGGTCGGACCCGCGCTGCTTGCCGAGTTTCTCAGAGGGCGTCGTCAGGTCCAGCAGGTCGTCCTGAATCTGGAACGCACGCCCCACGTCGAGCCCGTAGTTGTACAGGGCATCGACCGTCTGCTCGTCGGCCCCCAGCAGCGTGGCCGGAATTGAGGCAGCCGCGCCGTACAGCACGGCCGTCTTGAGTTCGACCATCTCCAGATACTCCTCGGGCGTGACAACATCGCGTTGCTCGAACTCGATGTCGAGGGACTGGCCCTCGCAGATGCGGGTACACGTCGTTGCGAGTCGCTTGTTCGCGTCGACAGTCCGTTCGTGAGCCGCGCCCGTTTCGAGCAGGAACTCGAACGCTTTCGAGTACAGCGTGTCGCCGGCGAGAATCGCCGTCGAGAGGTCGTACTCCTTGTGGACGGCGGGCACCCCACGACGGAGCGCGTCGTCGTCCATGATGTCGTCGTGGATAAGCGTGAACGTCTGGATGACCTCGATGGCGAGGGCGGCCGACATCATATCGGCCTGCCCGCCTTCGAGCGTCGGGAAGTCACGGTAGTCTGCCGTCAGCGGGTCGACATCGAGCAGCGACTCCGCGACCAGCAGCAGGACCGTCGGGCGGAGTCGTTTCCCGCCCGCGTCCAGCAGGTATCGCGACGCCTCGTAGAGGTGGTCCGGCTTCTGCACCGGAAGGTCCTCTGGGAGGGCGTCGTTGACCCGGTCTCGTCGGGCGACAATCGCGTCTTCGACCTGCTGATGGCGTTCGGACATCGATTTACTCGGTGAGCTTGATCATGTTGCCGTTGCGGGTGATGTGGAGGTCCCGTCCGGCTTTGTAGCCCATGTTTTCCGCGAGGTCGACGTACGGTGCGAACCCTTCGAGGCTCTGGTGAGCCGGGATGATGTTCTTCGGCTGGAGCGCGTCGATCATTTCGTAGTGGCCCTCTTCGCGGAGGTGGCCCGAAACGTGGATATCGTCGTAGATACGCGCGCCCTGCATGCCCAGCAGCTTCTCGGACTGGTAGCGCTGGCCCTCGTTGGTTGGCTCCGGAATGACCCGAGCCGAGAAGAGGACCTTGTCGCCGTCGTCTAGCTCGTAGGGCGTCTCGCCGCGGCCCATCCGGGTGAGCATCGCGCGTGGCTCGCCCTGATGGCCAGTGACGATCGGGAGGAAGTTCTCCTTGCCCTCGTTCATGATCCGCTTGAACGTCCGGTCGACAGACTTGCGGTGGCCGTACATTCCGAGGTCTTCCGGGAAGTCGACGAAGTCGAGTCGTTCGGCGGTGCCGGAGTACTTCTCCATCGAGCGACCGAGCAGCACCGGCTGGCGGCCGATGTCGTCGGCGAACTCGACGAGGCTCTTGACACGAGCGATGTGTGAGGAGAACGTCGTCGCGACGATACCGCCGTCGTAGTCGGCGACGCTGTCCATCACGTCTTTGAGGTGGCGACGTGCCACGGATTCGGAAGGCGTACGTCCCTTCTTGCCCGCGTTCGTACAGTCCTCAATGTAACAGAGGACGCCCTCGCCCTCGCGGCCGATCTCGCGGAACCGCTTCATGTCGATGGGGTCGCCGATGACCGGCGAGTGGTCCATCCGCTTGTCCAGCCCGTAGACGACCGCGCCTTCCGGCGTGTGGAGAACGGGGTTGATAGCGTCGATGATGGAGTGGGTGACGTTGACGAACTCCAGTTCGTTGCGCTCGCCGATGGACATCGTCTCGCCGGCGTCCATCTTCACGAGGTCGTTCTGGACGCCGAACTTCTCCTCGCTCTTGATCTGCTGTTTGACGAGTTCGATGGTGAAAGGCGTCGCAACAATAGGTGCGTCGTAGCGGTGGGCGAGCTTGGATATCGCGCCGATGTGGTCCAGGTGACCGTGTGTCGGGACGATAGCCTTCACGTCGCCTTCCAGGTCGGACATGACCCGGTCGTCCGGGATGGCACCCATGTCGATGAGGTCCAGCGAGTGCATCCGTTCCGTCTCGACGTTGTCGTGAATCAGTACCTTCGAGAGGTTCAGGCCCATGTCGAAGATGACGACGTCGTCCCCTGCACGGACGGCCGTCATCTGTCGGCCTACAGCCTCGTAACCGCCAATTGTCGCAATTTCGACTTCCATAGTTGTAGCTCCGAGTGGAAAGCCGGCCGCGGGCATCCGGTGGGGCACGGCAACGACGGTATCTGCAATGTAGGCGACTTCGTCCGCGTCGGCGCTCCAGGCCAGTCGGGTACGCCCGTAGCCTGTGCAACCGCAGTGGGAGGGACTTCCGTCCCGCAACTTACATCCGCCGTCTGCCGGCCGCCAAACCGCAGTCCACGGGCGGCCGTGCGCTCGGTTACTTCGGTCTACAACGGCGCTTCTTAAAACGGTGTGGGTTCGTCCCTACTCGTCGTCTAAGGGGTCGGAGAGGGGGTCGTCGTCACCTGAAACATCGAAGCCAGTGACACCGTCATCTGCAAGCGTCGAGTCCTCGTCAGCAGGTGTCTCAGCGTCCTGAGACTCCGACTCGTCCTGCATGCTCTCGTCAACCTCGGGTCCGGGTTGGTCGTCATCAGTGCCGCCAAACAGGTCGTCCGTCGTTCGCGGGCCTCCAGACGTGTCTGCCGCACCAGATTCGTCGAGTAATCGGGTGTCCTGAGTCACGGCGTCGTGCTGGTCCGCCTCGTCAGCATCGAGTGAGCCGACACCAGTCGGTTCGGTATCGGCGTCAGGTTCGGTCTCCCAGTCGTCGGCTGGTGCTTGCTCATCTGCTTCCCAGTCGTCAGCCGCCGTGGGTTCCTCGCTCCCCGTGTCAAACTCCGCAGGGTCCGGCGGCGTCCATTCCTGTGGTTCCGTACTCGGCTCTGGTTCTTCAGCGGTGTCCTCAGCGAGCAGGTCGCGGTCCGACTGCTCGCTGGGTTCGGACCGGGGTTCTACCGTTTCCGAGTCGCCGGCGAGATCCGCCGGGGATGGCTCCGCAGTGGTGTCGTCCACGGTTTCAGGTTCCGGTCCGGCAACGTTTTCAGCCGGCTGTTGCTCCGATAGCGGTTCGTCTTGGGCCGCCGCTGTCTCCACTGCGTCTTCGGCTGTCGCCGGGGCCATCGTCTCGTCAGCAGTCGGTGGTTCTGAAGCGTCGTCGGCGTCCAAGCGGCCCGTATCTGTCGCTGGGACATCGTCTGCCACCGGGTCATCAGCTGTCGCCGAGTCAGCATCCGCCAGCGGGTCTTCGTCGGCTGCCGTCACCGGAGCGTCGTCAGTCCCGGCCGTCGCAGTGTCGGAGGCAGCAGACGGCGCTGCCGCGTCGGATGGGTCGGAGTGTTGCTGTGCGGGCGCGTTGATTCCCGAGTCACCGGCCGAGTCAGTGTTCGGCTCGGAGTCAGCGACCGGTTCCGACACGTCGGACTCGCCGGTCGCCGGCTCGGCAGCCGCCGGGTCAGCAGCCGGCTCGGTATCCCGGGAAACAGCGGGCTCAGGCTTGGTCGACTCCAGCGTCGGGTCATCGGACTTCGAAGCCGGTTCGGTAGCGGATGCAGCGCTACCATCGGCAGTGTCAGTCGCTGTCTGGTCACTTGCCGGAGGACTCCCAGCTGCCACATCGCTCGCATCAGGCTGTGCCGTCTGGGCCGCGAGCGTGCCCGCCATCGTCGCGTCGGCGATGAGCTTGTGAGTCAGGCCAAGCAAGCCGGAGAGCAACAGGAGGCCACCGAGCGCGCCGACGACGATGCCGAGTACCGCACGATAGCCCGCGTTCCCCGAGAGCGAACTGAACGAGCCGTTCTGTATCAGCACGTACCCTGCAGCGATGAGGCCGCCACCGACGCCGGCGACGACAAGTAATGTCCCGAGAAACCTCGTTCCGTATCGATAGACGTCGGTCAGACCTACTGCAGACATAGTCGCATAATTGATAACAGAGAACAAATATGTTACGACAGTTGAGGAAGTGATATTTAAGCTACCTGTCCGTCGAGAGCAAGCAGTGATACCGCTCCATCAGTCAGTTTGGGCTTGACTTCGAGTAATCGTGCTCTGAGCAGAATTCACTGACAGCAGGACTGGCAGTCCCATCAATCGGCGTCATCACCAGCGATAGTCGTCCCCGGACTCTCACCGGCGAGAAACGCGGAGAGCGCGTCAGGGCCGAACACGAGCGCAGGGGCCGAGAGTGCGAGCAGTGCACGGACCTTGCCGGCCATCCCGCCCGACACGTCCGTCGCGTCGCTCCCACCAAGGGCCGGTGCTACAGCCTCGAATGCCTCGATGCGGTCGATGACGACCCCGTCTTCATCGAGAACGCCGGGAACGGTCGAGCAGACGCCGACGCGGTCGGCGTCGACAGCGGGCGCGAGTTCGACGACCAGTTCGTCGCCGCTCAGAACCGTCGCACCCGCGCCGGCATGTGCGACGAGGTCGCCGTGAAGGACTGGGACGAACCCCTCATCAAGTAGCGTCGTGACCTGCGCCGTCGGCAGCGAGAGGGCGCCATCTGCGTCGCGTGCGGCCGCCGAGAACGGGTGGACCGGAACAGCCGGAACGCCTGCCTCGGAGAGCGCATCTACGACGGCGGCGTTGAGGCGGCACATCGCACCGTGGATGGCCTGCACGCCGTCGACATCGTGGGTCCCCTCGGTCGTGCTGACGCCGTAGTCGGCGGCGTGGTGATGGCCGAAGCTCCCGCCGCCGTGCACGATGACGATATCCTCGCCGACCGGCGATTCGGCGATAGCTGACACCGCGGCCGACAACGCAGCCCGGTCGACCGTCTCAGGGTCGTCTTTATCCGTGATGACGCTCCCGCCGAGTTTGAGGACGACCGTCATTCCTGCCGGACTCCGTCGGTGTCCAGCTCGGCCCGGAAGACATCCTCACACCCCGGCGTGTACTTCAGCGCGGTGAGCGCGTCGTCCGTTTCGTCCAGTGCGACGATACAGCCGCCGCCGCCGGCCCCGGTGAGTTTCGCGCCGTGGGCGTCGGCGTCGCGGGCCGCCCACACCATCGAGTCCAGCGACCGCGAGGAGACGCCCAGCGCCGAGAGCAGTCCGTGGTTGAAATCCATCAGCTCCCCGAGCCGTTCGTAGTCGCCCGTTCCCAGTACTGACTCTCCCTCGCGGACGATGTCGCCGATTGCTGCGACGGTGTCGGCGGCGAAATCGTACTTTCCACGGAGGTCCCGGACGCCGGCGACCAACGCCCCAGTATCGCCGGCCCCGCCGTCGTAGCCGATGACGAAGGGGAGGGTGTCGATGCCCTCCAGCCGCCGGCAGTCGTCGCCTTCCACGCGGACCGCCCCGCCCATCGCCGAGCAAAACGTGTCCGCCCGGGAGGCCTGTCCGTCCTGTACCTCGTGTTCGACCTGATATGCGCGGTCGGCGATTTCGCTCGCCGGCAGTTCGACGCCGAGCTCCCTGGTCGCCGCGTCTATCGCTGCGACGACGAGCGCGGCCGACGACCCCAGCCCCGCCCCGAGCGGGATGTCGCCCTCGACGGATATCTCGAAGCCCGCCTCCGGCGCGTCGGCCGCGTCGCGAGCCTGTGCCACCGCCTCGTTGACGTATCCCATACCGGCCTCGACGAGCGATTCGGCGACGTCCACGTCCGGATGGCTCTCCCCGTCTCCGGAGTACTCGACGGTGAAGCCGTCCAGTTGCAAGTCGTTCGCGTGGATGCGCAACCCCCCGTCGGTTTCGGTTGCCGTCACGTGCACTCGCCGCTCGATGGCGCAGGGCACCGCCGGCTCGCCGTAGACGACCGCGTGCTCCCCAAACAGGTACACTTTCCCGGGAGCGCTCGACGTGACCATACCCGCCCGTGTGCACCCAGGGCGTTAGGCGTTTTCGGAGTCGACGGTCAGGATGACCATCGAAGTCCTATTCGGACACGGCGTCAACGTCGGTAAATTCGAACCGCGCGCCGCCGTCGGCCCCGCTGACGACTCGGACCGTCCAGCCGTGGGCGTCGGCGACCTGTTTCACGATGCTCAGGCCGAATCCGGTTCCCTCTACCGCGGTCGAGTAGCCGGCTGAAAACACGTCCCCGCGCTCGGGCTCTGGAATACCGGCACCGTTGTCCTCAACGTAGAAGCCGTCGGCCAGTTCGCCGACCGTCACGCTCACGTCGTCACCGCCGTGTTCGACCGCATTGCGGACGAGATTCTCGAACAGTTGACGGAGGCGACTTTCGTCGGCGCGGATGGGGCGGTCTATGGCAATGTGGAGCGTCGCGGCTTTCGTGTCGACGTTTTGCCAGCACGTCCGGACAAACGGCTCAAGATCGACCACGACGGGCGAAGCGGGTGACGCACCATCGCGTGCGAGCGTAAGCAAGTCATCGATGAGCGTATCCATGCGCTGGTGTGCACTGTCGATAGCGTCGATATGCTCGCTGTCAGATTCCTCACGCAGGAGTTCGAGCTGTCCGCGTGCAACGGTCAACGGGTTCCGCAGGTCGTGACTAACGACGCTGGCGAACTGTTCGAGCTGTTCGTTTTGTTGTTCGAGTTCCTGCTCGCGCTCCTTTCGCTCCGTGATGTCTCGACTGATCGCCAGAAAGCGATCCTCTCCTTCGAGATTGAATCGAAGCAAATGCACTTCGACCGACATCGTCGACCCGTCGCGGCGTTCGTACAGGCCTTCGAACTTGCGGCGCTCGTCGACACTGAACCCGGAAAGCTGGGTCTGCACGTCCTCGGCGTCGAACATCAGGTCGAACTCCCAGATCGACCGTCCAAGCACCTCGCTTTCGTCGTACCCCAGTTCCGCGCAGAATCGCTGGTTCACCTCGCAAATCGTTCCGTCGGCGTCGAGCACATCGATCATATCAGGCGAGTTCTCGAAGAGGGCTTCGAGCCGCGATGACGTTTCCTCTAATCGTTTCTCGCGGCGCTTCCGCTCGGTGGTATCCTGCTGGAACCCGACGTAGTTGACGACTGTGCCGTCGTCGTCGCGAACCGGCGCGATCCGAACCCGGTTCCAGAACTCGGTCCCGTCTTTTCGGTAGTTCCGGAGTTCGACCGACACCTGCTCCCCTGCGTCGATAGCGTCCCGTAGTGCATCGACAGGCTCCGGGTCGGTGTTCTCGCCCTGGAGTATTCGGCAGTTCTTCCCGAGCAGCTCCGGGAGCGAGTAGCCAGTCAGCTCGCGGTAGTGGTCGTTAGCGTAGATCAGCGGGTTGTCCGGCTGGTTGGGGTCAGTGATGGTGACGCCGACCGGGGCCTCGTCTATCGCGCGCTTGTTCCGGAGTAGCTCCCGTTCGCGCTCTTTCTGCTCGGTAACATCACGAGCTACGCCGACGATGCCGTCGATAGTACCATCGACGACCAGCGGCGTTAGTTGGTACGCGACCACCGCGTGTCCGTGGCCGGGGAACTCCGCTTCGATTTCGCCGCTAAGTTTCTCCCGCGTTCCGTCGAGCAGTTCCTGGTAACAGTCTGTCTCACCTTCGGCTCGAATACGCGGAACGAGTCTACTGGTCTGTCCTTCGAGCTCATTGCGCGTCGTGTCGTACCACTCTGCGATGGTCTCGTTGACCATTTCGAACCGGTCTTCGGCATCGTAAATACAGGCTGCCTCCTGCATGGAGTTGACCATCCGCTCGTAGCTCTGGAGCGCTCGGTTCCGCTCGCTGACCGCCTGCTGTGTGCGGGAGTGGTCGACGGCGTCACTGATTCGGTTCGCCAGCCCGGCATACTGTTTGGCACCCGGCTCTTTCCTGAGGTAGTCCGTCACACCGGCCGAAATTGCCTCGCTGGCGACTGCCTCACTCCCCTGTGCGGTGTAAATAATAAACGGCAGGGCCGGGTACTCGTCGCGGACCGTTTGCAGAAGCTCGATGCCGTTCCCATTGGACAGGCGGTAGTCGGAAACGAGACAGTCGACAGGCTCGGCAGCCAACCTTGCCATAGCCTCGTCGACGGTGTGAGCCGTTTCGACGGTGAAACGGTTGTTCTCGCGCTCGAGAGCCGTCGACAGCGTCTCGGTGTCGTCCGAATCGGTGCTAACGTAGAGGACCCGGACCCTGGCGTCCCCGACGCCAGCGGTTTCAGGCGTCATTCGGCATCCCGTTCAACTCCGGTGTTTGCGCCGGGATAGATGTCACTCCACCGACCAAGGATTACCGGAGCGATGTAGCTCTGTGAACGGTCTATAGACAGGGCCGGGCGCAGGACGACTGCAAACAGCGTGTGACGATTGTCGCCAGAGATGGTCTGCAGCAGTGTCATGATGGGTAGGTAATTAGTTGCGGTCGTGGTCTTCCCGTAGTGACCGAGGCCGAAATCGATCACCGGTGCGACGTGCAGGGCCGCTGTTCTTGCACGCTTACACGGGACTCTGCAGTAAATAGCTGGTGACCAAATCAACTGGCACGCCGAACCTACTCTGTAGCAACCGGCAACGACGCCGGAGCGGTCGTGTCGGCGTGCGTGTTACCGTTCCTGCACGCGCATGGACATTTTCTGTCGGGGGTGGGCGGTCAACGACGGCAACAGCTCCAGTGGCGTCTCACCCTGGAACTCCAGTCGGTACTGGCTGGCCGTCGTTGCAGTGATGAGTTGCGCCTCAAGCATGGCAAGATGCTTCCCGATACAGTGGCGCGGGCCACCCCCGAACGGGAAGTAGGCGAACCGGGGCCGCTCGCTCGCTCGCTCGGGCTTCCAGCGCTCCGGGTCGAACGTCTCGGGGTCGTCGTAGAACCGCTCGGAGCGGTGAACACCCCACTGTGGGACCATCAGCGTCGTTCCCGCCTCGACCTCGTAGCCTGACAGCGTCACGTCTTCGATCGGCTCCCGGAAGATGGTGTACACCGGCGGGTAGAGCCGCATCGCTTCCTGAATCACCCATTCGAGGTAGTCCAGCTCGCGGACGTGTTCCATCCCCGGCCGGTCGTCGCCAATGACGTCGTCCAGTTCCTCGTGGACTCGCTGTTCGACCTCGGGATGTTCCGACAGCAGGAACCAGGTGTAGGTCAGCGTCAACGCCGTCGTGTCGTGGCCCGCAAGCAGCATCGTCATCATCTCATCACGCAGTTGCTCGGGCGACTGGTTCCCATCGTCACGGGCACGCAAGAGTACCGACAGGAAGTCCATCGGACCGTCCTCATCCGTCCCGAGCGAGTCCTCGCGGACGGCGATAATGTCGTCCAGCACCTCGTCCAGCGTCCGCACGGCGCGGTTGAACTCGGCGTCGTCCGGCATCGGCATCCACTGTGGCATAGCAAACCGGATCGGGTCCGGTTCGAACCGCTGGCCCAGCGGCAGCAGTTGCTCCTCGATGGTCTGGACTCGCTGTTCGGAGAGTTCGACGCCCATCATCAGGTCCAGAATTACGTCCAGCGTGACCCTAGTCATCGACTGCTCGGCGTCTATGACATCGCCGTGGGACCAGTCGGCGATGCGGTCCTCCGCGTGGCCGGTGATGCGGTCGGCCATCCCCGACAGTCGCGCCATCGAGAACGCAGGGTTTGCGAGCTTTCGCTGCTGCTCCCACGTCTCGCCTTCGCTCAACAGCAGTCCGTCACCCAGCAGATCCCCGAGCGCATCTCCCTGAAAGTCGGGCTTGCGGAACCGGTCTGCCTCCGAGACCAGCACGCGCTCGATTGCCGTCGGGTCACACAGCATGACCGTGTCCATCGGCCCCATATCGAATCGAGCGACGTCGCCGTAGGCCCGTTCCAGTGCCGAGATGAACCGGAACGGGTCCCGAGCGTACGTGCGACTACTGCCGAACAGCGGTTCGCCCTTCGGTCCGGGCGGCGTCTTTGACATCGACTACTGTTGGTGTCGGACACGCTTGAATGGTATGCCAAATGTCGGGCAGCGGGCGGCTCACGTGCATTCAGAGCCAGCGGTTGGCGTCTAGGTCCCAGTCGGTGTGTGCCGATATCCAGACGCCGCCGAGACCACCGAGAGCGCTGAGACCGACAGTGTACAGCAGAAAGAACGTGAACACGAGCGCCAGAAACAAGTCGTACCCGGGCGCTCCGGGCGGAATCCCGAACCCGAGGAGGCCGGCGATGTACAGCGCCGGGATGAAGAGGGCGAGCAAAGGGACCATCGCACAAGCGCCAGCCAGCGTCCCCAACCAGAGCCCGGTTCGGTAGCTACCGCCGTGGTTCGCTGCGGCCACAGCACCGCCGGCCATCGATGAAAAAGGGATGAACGACAGCGCAACCGTGACGAGCGCCCCGATACCGGCGTTGGTCACCGACTCACGCATATGCGTTCTCGGTAGTGGCGTCCCCCGTGATGTAGTTACCGCCGGCGCGGCTAGCCGGTCAATTGCCGATGGTCGTGTCGTACTTGACGTAATTGCCCAGCCAGCCGCCGAGCGCGCTCAAGCCGAGGAAATACGCGGCCGTCATTACCGTTCCAAGGACGAGCACGAGCAACCCCATCGCACCGAACACACCCAGTGCTTCGGGAACGAACGCCAGAAGCGCGGCCAGGAAGACGAACACGACCACGAAGAAGACTAGCGAAATCGCCAGCCCAATGACGCCGGACAGCAGCCCAACTCGGGCCCCGTCGTCTCGCTCGCCACCTTCGAGGTAGCCCGCGATGCCGCCGCCGAGCAGCGGCGCGAGCGGGACGAATCCACTCAGCAGAGCGGTTGCGACGGCACCGATGACGGCGTTGACGAACGTGTCTCCCTCTGCCATTTGCCAGCCCTACTCCGGGGCTTGTGGTAGGTCTTGTGTTGGCGATACTGGCATCGCCACTCGCACTTCGACAGCGAGAAAACGAACGGTTCAGCGACGTTAGATGTCGGACTCGAAGTCGTCGAGTCCGTACGTCGGCTCGGCACCGCGGCGGTCGAGCGTCTCGTTGGCCAGCAGCCAGTAGACGACCGACAGCGCCTTGCGCCCCTTGTTGTTCGTCGGGACGACCAGGTCGACGTTCGACGTGGTGTTGTTGGAGTCACACATCGCGATGACCGGGATGCCGACCGTGATGGCCTCCTTGACAGCCTGGGCGTCACCGATCGGGTCGGTGACGACCACGATGTCAGGCTCGATGTAGCCGTCGTAGTCGGGGTTGGTCAGCGTGCCGGGGATGAACCGGCCGGTGCGGACGCGCGCGCCGATCGCTTCGGCGAACTTCTCGGCCGGGAACCGACCGTACTGGCGCGACGATGCGGCCAGAATCTGCTCCGGCTCGTAGTTGGACAGGAAGTCCGCGGCGGTGCGGATACGCTCGTCAGTCATCGAGACGTCCAGCACGTAGAGCCCGTCGGTCCGGACGCGGTGGATGAACCGCTCCATGTCCTGGGTCTTCTGCTGGGTCCCGATGTGGACACCGGCGCCGAGGTAGTCCTCGACGGGGATGAGGAGGTCAGCTTCCGACTGCTCGTCGGGCATGACGTCCTCGTCCAGCTGTGGGCCGGCGGCCTCGTCGGCCTCGCTTTCATCGTCAGTTGGTTCGGCCTCTGTCGCCTCTTCGGCGTCGTCGGCGGGCTGTTCGGCTTCCGTTTCGGTCTCCGCGTCGACCGCTTCGTCGTCCTCGTCGGACGGGTCGAAGTCGGAATCGGACGCGTCGAGACCTTCTTTTTCGTTGCCGCTCATACTGCGTTGTCCTCGATACGGATTAGTTCGTTCAGCTTGGCTGTGCGCTCGCCGCCGACCGCGCCGGTCTTGATGAACGGTGCGTCAGTGGCGACAGCGAGGTGTGCGATCGTCGTGTCTTCCGTCTCGCCGCTGCGGTGGGAGACGACGGACTCGTAGCCGCTTGCCGTCGCCAGTTCGATGGCGTCGACAGCGTCGGTAAGCGTCCCGATCTGGTTCGGCTTGATCAGGATGGAGTTCCCGGCGTCGGCGTTGATACCGGCCTGCAGGCGCTCGACGTTGGTGACGAACAGGTCGTCGCCGCAGACAAGCGTCTGGTCACCGACCTGTGCGGTCAGGTCCGCGAAGGCCTCGTAATCGTTCTCGTCGAGTGGGTCCTCGACGTAGACGAGGTCGTACTCCTCAACCTTCCCGGCGATGTACTCTATCTGCTCTTCGGTGGACTTGACGCCGTCGTCATAGACGTAGCCGTCCGCCTCGTCATCGTAGAGTTCCGCGCCAGCAACATCGAGGCCGAAAGAGATAGCGAAGCCGAAGTCGTCGGCGACGGTCTCAACAGCCTCGTCCATAATCTCGAACGCTTCGTCGTCCGAAACGGACGGTGCCCAGGCTCCCTCGTCGCCCTTGCCCGCTGGCAGGTCGCGGTCGGCCAGGATGTCGTGGACCTCCTGATGGACCGCGGCGTTGGCGAAGACAGCCTCTTCGACGCTCGGTGCGCCGACGGGGGCTGCGAGGAACTCTTGGATATTGGTTGCATCCGCGGCGTGCTCGCCGCCGCCGATGATATTGCCCAGCGGCGTTGGGTACTCGTTGCCCCGGAACGTACCGCCGAGATGCTGGTACAGCGGTGCGCCCAGCACGTCAGCACCGGCCTTTGCGGCCGCCATCGAGATGGCGACGGCGCTGTTGGCTCCGATGCCGGAGAAGTCGTCGGTGCCGTCGGCGGCGTGCAGCGCCGCGTCGACGTCACGCTGGTTCCCGGCGTGGACCTCACCGATGAGTCGCGGGAGTGCCTCCTCGCGGGCCTTGGCGATGGCCTCGTTGGCGGGGAGTTCGATGGCCTCGTACTCGCCCGTGCTTGCGCCGCTCGGTGCCTTGCCACGACCGAAGCCCCCACTCTCGGTGAGAACGTCGGCCTCGACAGTCGCGTTCCCGCGGGAGTCGAGGACGCGGCGGAGTCGGATGTCAGTGATGAGCGTCATCGTTAATCACTCCTGTTGACCGTAAACGGTAGGACGCCAGCGTCGTACTCCTCGGCGGCGATGAGTATCGGCTGGGTGTGTTCCGTCTCGATGAGCACGGGAGCACCGTGGGCCAACTGCAGCGCTCGTGCGCCGAGTTTGCGGGCCTTCTCGTAGCGGCTTTCCTGTGCGTTCATTGGTAGGGTGAGACGATGTCGACGAGGTCCTTGTGCGAGACGAGCATCCGGCGACAGCAGTGCCGCTCGACGCCGAGTTCATCAAGGACCTTCTCCGGGTCCTCAGGCTCCTCAGCCTCGCGGGTGCGTGCTTTGAACTCTTCCCAGTGCTCGCCGACGACGTTACCGCACGTGAAACACCGAACCGGTACCATCATACCTGAATCACCTTAGCGGTACGATTTCTGGTAGCGGGCCCGCGCACCGGGGCCGCCCCACTTCTTGGGTTCGGACTGGCGAACATCGTTGACCAGCAGCGAGCGGTCGAACTCCATGAACGCGTCACGGAGTTCGGCGTCGTTGGTGTGGTCGACAAGTCCGCGAGCGATGGCGGTTCGGGCGGCGTCTGCCTGCCCCATGACGCCGCCACCTTCGACGGACACTTCCACGTCGACCTCGCCGCGGAGGTCGTCCTCGGCAATGCGGAACGGTTCCAGCATCTTGAGCTGCGCCAGCTCGGGGTCGACGAGTTCGACCGGCTGCGAGTCGATACGCACGCGGCCCTCACCCTCGCGAACGGTCGCGCGGGCGACGGCGGTCTTCTTCTTGCCAGACGTGTTCGTTACCATGTCTTGTTCGCTCCAAGCGTTTCGCTGATCTCGCCCAGCGTGACGAACTTGATGTTCGACAGTCGGTCAAGCGACGTGCCGTCTAGAACCTCGCCGTCCTCGTCGTACGGGTTGCCGAGGTAGACACGGACGCTCTCGAACGCTTCGCGGCCACGCTGCTTCTTGTGGGGCAGCATGCCGCGGATGGTGCGTTTGAAGATGCCGTCCGGTCGCTTGGGGTAGAAGTACCCGTTGTCGTTACCGATGTCGACACGTTTCTCGTACTTCTCTACGATCTGCTCCTCTCGGCCGGTAATCACGGCGCGTTCGGCGTTGACGACGGCGACCGTCTCGCCATCGAGAGCCTGTTCGGCGACCTGTGATGCGACGCGGCCCATGATACAGTCGCGGGCGTCAACGATGACATCCGCGTCGAATTCTGCGACGCTCATCGGATCACCCGGACGTGGGAGCCTTCTGGGTTGTTTTCAATTGCCTGTTCGAGTGATACAGCCTCTCCAACCTGGTCGATCTTCGTCTCGGCGGTTCCGGAGAAGTCGACAGCGGCGACGGTGACGTCCTTCTGCAGGACACCGGAGCCAAGCACCTTGCCGGGCACAACGACGGTTTCGTCTTCCTGGGCGTATCGTTCGATACGGCCGAGGTTGACTTCCGCGTGTGTGCGCCGTGGCTTTTCTAAGCGCTCGGCGACGTCGCCCCAGACAGCACCGCCCGAACTGCGGGCGGCTGACTTCAGGTCGGCGATGAGACTACTGAGTCTCGGGTTCGTCTTACTCATATGATTCCTCCGTTGTGGGAAAAGTGCAGGGAGCAGGATTTGAACCTGCGGACCCCTACGGGACAGCGCCCTGAACGCTGCGCCGTTGGCCAAACTTGGCTATCCCTGCGCGCGATTGTTCGTTTTGCGTGCCCCGTAAAACCCCTTTCGGTCCTCGCGCTCGGGGAGCGGGCGGTCATCGGTAGTGGTGGGGTGTGTCGGGGCATTGTATCGTTACAGTTGGACTGCGTCTTTCAGTTCGGTCGCGCGGTCACGCAGCGTCTCGACCGCGCGCAGGACCAGTTCCTCGGTGGTGAACGACCCGTCCGTCTCGACGTGGAACACGAACGCGTTCGGCACGTCCGATACCTCGACGTCCTTGCCGGGGTAGCGGTTCCGAAGGTCGTTGTCGAACTCGTCTGTCGCAACGAGTTCGCCGTTGGTGGCGTCGCCGGCGGCGTGTTCGGCCGCCTGCTCTTCGATGACGCCACGCAGGATGTTCGGGTCGTCGTCCTCGAACTCGCCGAGGTCGCCAACGACCTCCACCTGCTGGAGGTGTCGGTAGCCGACGGCCACGCCACCCTGATGTTTGGCGTGCTCCCGACCAGTATCGAGGACGGCGTCTGCCTCGACTTCGAGACGTTGGCCTTCCTTGAGGTCGATGATCGGGATGTTGTCGTCGGCGGCCTCGACCATCGGGTCCGAGGAGACGAGGTCGCTGGAGTAGGCCGTGCTCGGCCCGTCGACGGACAGCGACAGCGTCACCTCATCGCCGATCTCGAAGTCGTCGAGGTCGGTCGTCAGCGGGACCAGTCCCAGTCGGAGACCGATCTGCTCGTTGAACATCACGCTGGTGTTCTCGATGACGCGGACGGTGTCGATACTGAACGTCGGTACGTCCGCGACCATCGCTCGCCGGATGCCGTTGGCGAAGGCCGGCGTGATGCCGCGCACGAGGATCCGCGCCTCGCGCTCGCCGCGTTCGACGAACTCAACCTCGTAGTCCTGTGTCATTGGTTAGAATCCGGAGTTCTTGGGTGCACGAGTGCCGTCGTGCGGGGTCGGCGTGACGTCCTCGATGCGACCGATCTCCAGACCCGCTCGGGCGAGTGCGCGAATCGTCGCCTGCGCACCCGGACCGGGCGAGGTCTGGAGGTTGCCGCCGGGACCACGGACCCGAACATCAACGCCTTCGACGCCACGGTCGAGGGCCTTTTCGGCAACGACCTCGGCCATCTGCATCGCCGCGTACGGCGACGCTTCGTCGCGGTTCTGCTTGACAACCGTCCCGCCGGAGCTCTTTGCGAGCGTTTCCGCGCCGGTCTGGTCGGTGATGGTGATGATCGTGTTGTTGAACGATGCGTGCACGTGGGCGATGCCCCAGATGTCTTCGGTTTCTTCGCTCATTCTTGGGCCTCCGCGCGCTCAGGATGGAGTTCGTCCGACAGCGAGCTGTGCTCATCGAAGCCGACCGAGCTCTCGACGGCGGTTTCCACCGTCATGCCGGGTCGGGTGACGCGAGCGTCGTCCAGCACGATGTGTCCGTGGACGATGAACTGGCGGGCCTGCTCGGGCGTGTTTGCGTAGCCCTTGCGGTAAACGACCGTCTGCAGGCGGCGTTCCAGCACGTCAGTCACGTCAAGCGACAGCACGTCGTCGAGCTGGTCCTGCTCGTTGAGGATGCCGTAGCGCTTGAGCCGAGCGAGGAACTCCTCGGACTCGGTCTCGTGCTCGCCGGCGCTGCCCAGCAGCTTCCGTGCCTCACGGCGGTAGCCACGAAGCTCGGACTGTGCGCGCCAGAGCTCTTCTTTGTTCTTCAGGCCGTAGCGGCCGATGAGGTTAGCCTCGTCGGCGATGCGTTCGCCCTGGAAGGGATGGTTCGGCGTCTCGTAGAACTTCGTGTTTGAACCAAGCGCCATTATTCGTCATCCTCCGCGGCGGCATCTTCAGCCTGCTCTTCCTTGATCGCCTCGACGTTGACGCCGATGGTCCCCTCCGTCCGGCCGGTGGACTTGGTACGCTGTCCACGGACCTTCTGGCCGCGCTTGTGGCGGACACCGCGGTAGGAATCGATCATCTTCATGCGGTTGATGTCCTGCCGGCGGGTAAGCTGGAGGTCGTTGCCGGTCTCGTGGGTGGTCTCACCAGTGAAGTAGTCCTTCTGGTGGTTGGTCATCCACTCAGGCACATCGTCGGCGAAGTTCTCGACGCGCTCGACGACGCGCTCGATGACGTCGTCGTCGAGCTTGCCGAAGACAGCGCGCCGGTCGACGTCCGCCTTCTGGGCGATAATTCGGGCGGCCCGGTGGCCGATACCGTTCAGTTCTGTCAGTGCTCGCTCGACGGATTTCGTCCCGTCGAGGTCTGTCTGTCCGATACGGACGAAATAGCGGATGTCCTCCTCCTCTTCGGCATCCGCGTCCTCGCCCGCGTTGGGGTCTTCTGCACTCATATGTAGGTACTGATGGGTGAGCGTCGTGGCGGGGATTCGAACCCCGGAGGCTGTACGCCACAGAGTTAGCAACCCTGCGCCTTGGGCCAGGCTTGGCTACCACGACACGCGTTCTATGACACTCGCGCCCGCAGCACGCGGACTCGGGGGCGGGTCCCCCTACACGAGTCTATCCGATTCTATTCCGGGGTTGTATTTAAACGCAACGAAGGGGGCCGGCCGCGTGACTGCAAGGCATACCCACTGAGACATGAAGTGGCAAGCCACAGGGTCATTGATTAGGCCAGCACAATACATTCGTCACTGGGAACACACATCAACACATGCGGCGGCACATCACCGACGGCGGGAGCAGCGTCGACCCGACCAACCGAACGGCGGTCCGTGACCATCTGGAACGGTTCGCGGGACCTTCTGCTGTTACCGAGGCAGAAGACGGGGCACTCCGGGCTGAATTCAGTGGCCGAACACACGTTGCGGTAGCTCCTGATGGCGCGATAGACACCGGCATGCCACTCCACTCGTTTGCTGGGACGCCAGAGCGACTCGTGTTCGATCATGAGGACGGCGAGCTACGCGCCGAACTGGACGGTGAGAGCGTCTACGTGTTCCGACGACCCTGAGTCCGACACGGCTACTCAATCTTGCTTTCTCCATCTCGTTCGCCTGCGTACGCGAAGGTGCTAATTAGTCTGAACGACATAAGGCCGACACATCGCTACGTCGAACGATGCCGGCGCATCCCTGCGTCGTCCGATCGATTGCTGCCGTGTTCGGCAGTGTCACAATCCTTATCGCATCTCCGGGACCTACTCGTGTGCATGAATATAGACGACGTACGCGAGCGCCTGCGAACGGTCGAGGACCCGGACCTTGGAGACGACATTGTCTCGCTCGGGCTTATCAACAGCATTGACGTGACCGACGACGAGGTCAGCATCGACCTAGCGCTCGGTGCGCCGTACTCGCCGACGGAGACGAGCATCGCGAACGAGGTCCGCGAGGCGCTAGGCGACCTCGACCGCGAGATCGACCTCTCGGCGAGCGTCGACCGCGGCGTCCCGGAAGCGGAAGACCCACTGCCGAAAGTCAAGAACGTCATCGCAGTCGCCTCGGGGAAAGGCGGGGTCGGCAAGTCAACCGTTGCGGTGAACCTCGCCGCCGGCCTCTCACGGCTCGGTGCTCGCGTCGGCCTGTTCGATGCTGACGTGTACGGGCCGAACGTTCCGCGGATGCTCGACGCTGACGAGCAGCCACAGGCGACAGAAGACGAAGAGATAATTCCCGTCGAGAAACACGGAATGCGGCTGATGAGCATGGATTTCCTCGTCGGCAAGGACGACCCAGTTATCTTCCGCGGCCCGATGGTCGACAACGTCCTCACGCAACTGTGGGATGATGTGCTCTGGGGCGAACTCGACTACATGGTCGTGGACCTGCCGCCGGGGACCGGCGACACGCAGTTGACGATGCTCCAGCAGGTGCCCGTCTCCGGGGCCGTCATCGTCACCACGCCGGAGGAAGTCGCTCTTGACGATGCCCGAAAGGGGCTCCGGATGTTCGGTCGCCACGAGACGCCGGTGCTTGGCATCGTCGAGAACATGTCGTCGTTCGTCTGTCCGGACTGTGGCGGCACACACGACATCTTCGGCAGCGGCGGCGGCCGCGAGTTCGCCGACGAGACGGAGATGCCGTTCCTCGGCGAGATTCCGCTCGACCCCGAAGTCAGAGAAGGCGGTGCCACTGGCGAACCGCTCGTGCTCGACGAGGACAGCGACGTTGGCGAATCGTTCCGCGACATCGCCGCCCGCACCGCCAACATGCAGGGCATCATCCACCGGAAGCGCCAGAGCGACAGCCAGCGTGCCCAGCCCGAACAGTAGCGGGCTGTGACTGAAGAAAGCAGTAGCTCACGTGCCGCGGGAGACAGAGAGAAAGAACCGAGTTACGCTTCGACCGGGTTGTTCATCTTCCGGGTGACGTAGCCGGCGATGCGGTTGCGGACACCCTTGGATTCGATGTTGGTCAGTTCCTCGACGACGTCTTTGTTGTGTTCGAAGTCTGCACCGAAGGCGTCGGGGTATCGCTCCATGAGGAGCGTCCCGGTCTTCTTGACGTAGGCGGGTTTGATTGCCATGCGCGCTACTTGCTTGGTCGCACTCAAAAAGGGTTCGGAACGGACCACGCACGCGAATGTTTATCAGTAGGGGCGGGACGACCCAAAGCTATGCGCTGATCGCCGCCGTGGCAGGTCCCGCAGGAGTGCGACACAGCCTGTCTCGGGCCGTCGCGTGTCGCCTGCTTGCCCCAGATTCTGTGCTGAGTACCCTACCAGTCGGCGTCGACCAAGTCACACACTCGCTCGAAGGCCGCCCGCTCGCGCTCACCGCCAGCCGTTTCAACCACTGACTCGAAGTACGCGAGACGGTCCAGCAGCGTTTCACGGTCGTAGCTCGGCACATCCAGCCGCGAGGCTGCGACAGTCGCTTCGACGACGGCGGCGTGGCCACGGTTCGTCGTCGGAACGACCCGGCGTTCGACGGTGCTGTCGACGGGGTTGAGCGCCCACTCGACCCACTGCGTGTCCCCCTCATTCCCGGAGTCACGCCGTTCGACATCGACCGTTACCCAAGCGTCCGCGCTGTCGATAACAGGGTCGTCTTCCTCGCGGACCGACAGCGCCGCCTCGGCGAAGTCAACCGGGTCGCGCGTGAACTGGACGTAGCCGCTACCACGCTCCCGAAAGTTCCGCCAGGTCCGGGTCCGGCCCCACGTTGTCGCCGTGGCCGGCCCATCACCATCCGGTGCATGGACACCAAGTGCAGCGACGTTCCAGCGCTCGTTCGGCCCCAGCGTGGTGACGACTGTCTCGGAGACGCCAGCGAGCGTGACAGGCCACTGTGTCTTGGAATCACCGGATTCCGGACCATTGTCTTCCGAAGGGGTACCGGTCATACTTCGAGCCCCCGTTCGAGCGCGACGAACAGCGACCCCGAAACGAGGTCGGCAGTCGTTCCGGGATTGATATCGCGCCTGACGAACTCCTCAGCGAGATCGGTTGCGGTTTCCGCACCGTCGAGAACGGCCTGTGCCCGCTCTTGAACTTCCACAGCGGTTTCGCGGTCCTGTCGCGTGGCGACAAAGGTGTCCGGCTCCGCCGCAAGGAGTTCGAGGAAGACCTCGGACGCGCGGTCAGCGACCGGGCCAGACCCATCCAGTAACCACTCGCTGGCCTTGAACACGCGTTCGAAGCCGGAGACCCACTCCGCAGCTACGCCGTCGATATCGGCGCTGGACTCCATCACGTCGAACAGCGTCGTCTCGCGCGCCCGGAGTTCCGGAACCGCATCGCTTCCACGGCGAACGTCGAGCGGTTCCAGCCCGTCTGGCGGGTCGTCGACAGCCACATCGACGTGCTCGAAGGCGCGGTAGAACGCCGCGGCGTCTTCGACCGTCGTTCCACGAACCACAGCATCGACACCGGAAGGCGACAGTCGGCCATCATTCGCCGCGGCCGCC
This sequence comes from Haloarcula sp. JP-Z28, assembly GCF_011440255.1. Classification (NCBI taxonomy): domain Archaea; kingdom Methanobacteriati; phylum Methanobacteriota; class Halobacteria; order Halobacteriales; family Haloarculaceae; genus Haloarcula; species Haloarcula sp. JP-Z28. The sequence continues at coordinate 138,613 of NZ_JAAOHT010000003.1, forward strand.
AGCGGTGTGAGCACCAACAGCGCCCCGAACTGGGTGTTCCCACCGGATTGGCCGGCCATCCCCTCGACGGCGGTCTCGAACGCGGGACCGAGAGGGTCGCCCGCGGCCGCGCGGTCAAGCCCCCTCCGTGCGCCCACAGCGCCGGCCATGAAGTGCTCGAACCGGAGGTCGTCGTACTCCCGCTCGCGGTCGACGTTGCCGGGTTTCGGCGTCCCAGTGACTTCCAGCAGCAACGCCAACTGCGCGTTCTGTGCAACCGACCGCTCGCTCACGGTGACACCTCCGAGGCGAACCACTCTACTGTCGCTTCCCGGACCGTATCGAGTGTTTCCGGCTTGTCGCTTGCACGACCGACGCTGACGGCGTCAGCGCCATACGAGAGATACTCCCGTGTGGTCGCCGTCCCGCGAACGCCGTTGTTCGCCACGACGAACAGGTCGGTGGCGTCGGCCACGTCGGCGATGACTGACTCCGAGTCCATCGCGTCGACGTGGAATACATCACCACCGGCGTCTTCGATGGCCTGTGCAACGGCCGGGAGCGAGACGCCGTCGAGTTCAGCACGCCCCTTCACCGAAACCGTCGCCCCTGTCGACGCTGCTGCTTCCACGAACGCCGCCAGTCGGTCCAGCTCCCGAAGCAGCGACTCACCGGCACCCGCAACGCACATCTCGTCCTGCCGGCAGTGAGCGTTGATTTCGATGATAGCGTCGTGGCGCTGACAGACGGCGGCGGCACGCTCGACAGGGCCAAGCGTCGCGCTCCGGACGTTGAACGCCGGACGTAGCGGTGCGTCCGCAAGCGCAGCCAACTGGTCGTCAACGAACGCGACCGGGTCGTCGGGCAGGAACTCGGAGCGGTCGCGGTCCGTCATCGCTCGGGCGGCCTCGCGGGTCCGGTCGTCGAGCGCAATACCGCCGAGGAACGCACACCCGACGTGAGACTCGACTGCACGGGCCCACGAGGCGTCAGCCTCACCGCTGAGACTTGCGAGGGCGACGCGCGGTTCGAACATCAGGCCACCTCCGAGAGGGCTGTTTCGACGGCACGGTTCACCCGTTCAGCGTCAGCCGCATCGTTGAGGGTCGTGTCGGTTCGGACAACCGGCACGTCAAGCGGCGTCGAATCCTCCTCGTCCAGCACGAACGAATCAGCGAAGGGGTAGGCCTCAGCCACGCCGGCAGTGCTTGGCTCCAGCCCCACACCGGCCATTAGGTCCGCCGCCGGCCCCGAGAACACCGTGTCCTCAATGAACGGCGAGACGGCGACAACCGTTGTCTCGTGTAGTGCCCGTTGGATGTCGTCGATGGCAAGCATCGGCCCGAGCGAAGTCACAGGGTTCGACGGACCGATGACAACAGTATCGTCGAGTGCGGTCAGGACGGCGTCCGTCGCGCTGGCCCGTTCTGCGCCCCTGAACTCAACATCTTCGACCAGTGGCTCCCCGTTTCGACCGACCCACCACTCCTGAAAGTGCATCGGACCGCTCGGCGTGTGGATAATTGAAGCGACGGGGTCATCGCTCATCGGTAACAGCGTCCGTTCCAGCCCGAATGCATCGGCGAGCGTCCGCGTCACGGCTGTCAGTGATCGGCCCTCGTCAAGCAGCGAGGTGCGCGTGACGTGAACTGCGCGGTCCCGGTCGCCGATGTGCATGAACTCCGCGACACCGGAGAAGCGCCGCCAACGTGCGATGTCTCGCCCCGCAGTCTGCGCATCGTCGGGAAGGTATCGTGGTCCGCCGTCAAGCCCGGCGGCATCGGCAAGCCGTGTCAGTTCCGTGTGTGTCTCGGCGGTGTCGTCGGCGATACCCCACCACGTCTCCCGGTCGAGGACCTCCCCGTCCAGAAACAGCACGGTGTCGAGGTCCGGACACACGAGGTGGCCCCCCAGCTCGATATCGTCACCGGTGTTGGCGACGACAGTCGTCGCCGCCGGCGAAAACACGTCGTCGGCACCGGCGAGGAGCTTCGGCGTTCCCGTCCCGCCGGCAAGAAACGTCACCATGTCTCGACGTAGGGGGAACTGACAGTATAAACGTGGCCACTGAAACTGGTCAGAGCTGGAAAGCAGTCTGGCGGAGACAGTGTTCTATTCAGAGAATCACAGCTGAGAATTGGGTGGGTAGAGTGAAGGGTATCGGTAGGATAGGCAGGGTAACGGGTGCTATGCCCATCGTGAATCCACACCGCTTCGCGCCTGCAGCCTCCAACGAAGAGTACGTCTACGGGTCCTGTGCGCCGGGCTGGCATACGGCCGCCACGCATCAGGACGCGCTCGATGATTGGATCGCACATATGCAGGCACACGACATTGAGCGGATCTGCTGTCTGCTTCCCGGGCAACAGCTCAACGACGCTGGGGCCAACCTCCGGCGTTATCGGGAGGCCTTCGGAGCGTCATCAGTCCGCCACGTACCGGTTCCCGACCACCGACTTATCGCCCAAGACCGCCTCCACGACGATATCCTGCCGTTCCTGGTTGACGCCTGTGAGACAGAAGAGCGGGTCGTCGTTCATTGCCTGGCCGGCATCGGCCGCACCGGACAGGTGCTCGCCGCGTGGCTGGTGTATCATTACGACTACGGCCCCGACCGCGCCATCGAGACCGTGCAGGAGATGGGTCGTGACCCCAGAGACGCTATCGAAGCGGGGAACGCGACTGAAGCGGAGCTGTCCGACCTGCTGTCGTCAGTCGCGCGCCTGTAGAAAACTTTCCGTCGGCGCTCAGTCCGTCCGTGGGAGCAGCCGCGCACCGATCGCAAAACCGACGACGGCACAGACTGTGAGGACAGCCAGTGGGCCGAGCGCATCACCAGTGCCGGTCGTCGCCGCACGGACGCCACGCGAAAAGTATGTCAGCGGCGAGAGCCACGTCGGCAGCCACGCGGGCAGAAGTGTCTGTGGGACGAACGTCTCCGAGAGAAAGAGCAGCGGGAGCGCGAGGCCGTTGCTCGCCGCGATGACGCCGTCCTGTGAGTCCGCGAGACTGCCTAGCATCGCCCCGACAGCACAGAACAGCGCGACGCCGAGGCCGACAAAGGGGAGCAACAGCCCTGACGGGCGGATTGTCGCGCCGGTGAGCCACACCATCAGACCCAGGATCAGGAGACCGGCGATGCCGATGATGACGACGTTGACGAGCGTCTGCGCCAGTAGCCACTCAGTCCGGGTCAGCGGTGTCGTCGCCAGTTTCTCGAAGCGGTTGCCGTCCCGGTGTCGCGCCACCTCGCTCCCGACACGGGAGAGCGGCGTAAACAAGACGACGACGGCCAGATAGCCCGGTGCGTAGAAGCTCGGGGGCTCCGTGAACAGCCCGCCGCCGCCCGGCTGGGTCTGGACTAGCACGCCGAAGATGACGACAATGATGACCGGGAAGAAGAAGGTGAAGAAGACGGCCGTCCGTCGCCGGAGGAAGGCCAGCGACGCCGCGCGCGTCTCCGCTGTGAGTCGCCCCAGCCGGCTCATTGGGCACCACCCACGACCGGCCCCGTCTGTTGTGGTTCACCGCGCTGGCCGACAGCCGTCCCGGTGAGTTCGAGGTACACATCCTCCAGGTCCGGCTGTTTCCAGGTCAGGCTGTCGTACTCGATGCCGGCCTGCCCCAGTTGCTCAGTGATGTTGCCGATAGACTCCGGCCGGATGCCGTAGACGACCAGCCGGCCGTTCCGAAGCGCCGTCTCCGCCGGGTAGTCGATGGCTGAGACGGCAGCTTCGTCGAAGGACCCATCCACGATGAGCTGGCTGTCGCCGCCGTGTTCGGCCACGAGCTGGTCCGGGGAGTCGAGTGCGATGAGCGTCCCGTCGGCGAGGAGGCCAACGCGGTCCGCGAGGCGCTGGGCTTCCTCCATATAGTGTGTCGTGACCAGAATCGTTACGCCGCGGTCAGCAAGTCCCTCCAGCAATCGCCAGAGGTCACGCCGACCAGCCGGGTCAATACCGGTCGTCGGTTCGTCCAGCACGAGAAGGTCCGGGTCGTTAATCAGCGCCGTCGCAACGCAGGTCCGTCGCTGTTGGCCGCCCGAGAGATTCTCGTACGTTGTGCTGGCAGTGTCGGCCAGCCCAACATCGTCGAGAACAGCCTCAACGTCGCGAGTGTCGTCGTACAGACCGGCGTAGTACTCGAGCAGTTCCCGTGCCGTCAGTCGCTCGTGGGGCGCAAACGACTGGGGCAGGAGACCGATTCGGTCGCGAGCGACCGTTCTGGGCGATTGGCCGAACAGGGTTACCTCGCCAGTCGCATCTGTCGTTCCGGTCAACGCCCGCACCAGCGTCGTCTTGCCAGCCCCGTTGGGACCGACCAGCGCGAGCACCTCTCCGGTGGTCGCCGTCAGCGAAACGCCGTCAAGTGCGACCGTATCGCCGTAGCGCCGCCCGACATCTGATGCGACCAGTACCTCGTCCATGCGCCTTCGTCCGGTCGGGTGGCCGAAAGCAGTTCCGTTCTCGCGCGACTATCGGCTACACGTTACGGCCACATCTCAGACAGACGGCCGGAAGCCACGGCTTGTCCGTGACGACTGGTTGGGTGTCTTCACAGTGGTCACAGAATTCGGTTTTCGTCGCCATTTGCCGAAAGTGTCACACCAGAACAATAAATAGTTTGTTGTGCGGTAGGCCGTCACAAACCGAGGGTAGCTTCGCCACAGTGTTCGGGTAACCGTAGCACTGCGGCCTGCTACCTGACGTGCGACCGGATCTCGCGCACGATAGCGTCTGCGTTGAGTTCGTCGGCGGCCTCGGCCTTGTCGTAGACAGTCTCGTCGTCCACACTAACCCTGAACACGCCGTGGTCACCCATGACCAGTCGGACGCTGTCAAGTTCCCGCTCAAGACCGGATAAAATCGCTTGCTGGACGTGTATTGCTCGCTCACGAAACCCACATGGGACACAGTATTCGATTTCGACGTGACTCATACTCGACTTTACGCCTGTCAGCCTGAAAGCGCTATGGCCGGTCGACCAGTGCTTGGAGCCGACCGACGAGCGTCACGTCGAACCGGTGGACGCCGTACAACAGTCCAACCGAGGTGACAAACACCACCGTCGAGAGCCCGTATGACTGGGACAGGGCCGCCTGTGATAGCGTTGCCCCGACACCCACGAACCCGCCCAGTATCGACGCAAGAATCGGGAGGACACAGGAGACACATGAAAAGAGGCCGATAATGCCGCCCACCGCGCCGCCGCTCGCATCGACAGCAGTCACGAACACCAGATACGAGAGCACCAGATAGCCGGCGACCTTCCACGGGATGAGCACTACGCTCAGGGTCGCGCCGCTGAACACGACCGTCGGCGAGAACCCGGGCGGGGCCTGCGTGACTAGCCGGAGACCAGTTCCCTGACCGCCCGTGCCGTACACGCCGCCGACGTACCCCAACACAAGCAGATAGCCGAGAGCGATAACCACACTGCCGATCGTCCGACGGCGGCTGGGCAGTTCCGGTCGCACTCGCAGGGCAACGAGACCGGCGATGTTGAGCCAGATGAACGGGAACACCAGCAGAAACGGGTCCGTTGCGGGCTGGGCCGTGTTGACGACGTAGCCCAGAATAAGGATGAACTCTGCGTTCAATACGGCTGCCCAGGTTACCAGCGAGCGCGTGTCCGGTATCGCGTCTCTGAGAGTCGCTGTCGTGGTGCTCATAGTGCCAGTGCGTCGACGACGATGGCAATCAGGACCGCTCCAAGGTATGCGTTCGACGCGTGGAACGCCCGGAATGCCGCCGCTTCGGTCTGTTCGCGGTGGAGCAAGACGACAGCCCAGAGGAACACCGCACCCAGCAACACCGACGTGACGGCGTACAGCCACCCAAGCGGCGTGAGCACGCCCAGAACACCCGAAGCGATGAGTGTCGCTCCGAGGTAGTAGACGATGTGCTTGCGCGTCTCCGTTTCACCACGGACGACCGGCATCATCGGGAAGCCGCCCGCCTCATAGTCGTCCTTGTACGCGAGCGCGAGATTGTAGAAATGTGCCGGCGTCCAGAGGAAGATGACGACGGCAAGGACGACGCCCGGGAGGCCGACCGACCCGTCGGCGGCGACCCAGCCGATAAGCGCCGGTAGTGCGCCAGCGGCCCCGCCGAGGACAGTGTTCTGGACGGTGTTGGGCTTCAACACGAGCGTGTAGATGACGCTGTAGAACACAATCGCAGTCAGCCCGAGGACCGCTACGAGTGCGTTCACCTGCCAGAACAGCCAGAGTGACGCAAACGAAAGCAGCAGGCCGAAGGCCAGCGCGTTCCGGACCGGAATCTGGTGGGTTGCGATGGGACGGTCCGAGGTCCGGTCCATCCGCTTGTCGATATCACGTTCGAGGACGTGGTTGAACGTCCCTGATGCGCCGATAGAGAGGACGCCGCCCCCGAGGGTGAGCAGCACCGTCCGGACAGTGAGCGTCTGCCCGGCGGCGAGTGCCATCCCGGCTGCCGCGACTAGACACAGGAGCCACATGAGCCGGGGTTTCATCAGGCGGAAATACGCTGACGCGGTCCCGACGAGCCGTTCGCGGAACGTAAGCGCTGGGGTCCGGTCGGGGGTGTCGTCTCCGGCCGGTTCCGGTGCAGGCGTCGGATTCTTTACCGGGGTTTCGTCATCACTCCCCGTCTCTGCTTCGAGGTGCCACGCCAGAGCCAGCACGAACGAGCCGAAGATACCCATCCCCAGAGCGAGGTGGGCACCGGGGAGTGCTGTCTCGGTGCTCGTCGCGACGACAGCCCCCAGCGCAATCTGGACCGGGTACAGCACAGCCCCAATAATGATAGCTGCTTTGACACGGCCGCGACAGCCGGATCGGAGCCCGACGACGGCCATAGCCACCACAAGGAGTCCAACGGCGGCGGCGACGAGTCGATGCCCCCAGGCGACCAGCAGGGCCGTGTTCGTCACGTCGACCGGTCCGTCACACAGCGGCCAGGTAGTACAGGCTGCTGCCGCATCCGTGAGCGTCGTTGTCGCGCCGGCGAGAACTAGCAAGTACACGCCGACAGCGGTCGCGGCGAGCAGCCCGGTGAAGGTCCGGCTCTCTGCCATTGTTGTAACCTTCGATGGAGGCCACTTAGACCCCGCGATTCCGCTGTCTCTATCCGGAACGGTTCTGCTGTCCTATCGCTGCAAATCGGGGGCCTGTGGCGAAGACAGCAGTTATTTATCCCCGAAATCCTAAGCCGCATTCATGACCCGGAAACGCGCCGGCCTGGTCGCTCTGTTCGGTGCTGCGCTGCTCGCGCTCGCCGTCGAGCCGGCCGCCGCCGCACAGATTCAGGACTCGACGACGGATAGCCTCATCTGGGGGCTAAACATGAACCTCCTGTACGTCGCTATCCCGATTACGGTCCTCGTCGAAGGGATTCTGATCTACACCGTCTGGCGGTTCCGTAATCAGGAAGAGGCACTCCCCACGCAGGAGAACCGTCGACTCGAAGTGACCTGGACTATCGCGACGGCGATTATTCTCCTGTTTGTCGGCGTCGCCTCTTACCAGGTAATGGCGAGCCCGTACGTCACCGCCGAGGCCGGTGACCAGGCCGCCCTGCAGGAACAGGACACTGAACTCATTACCGTCGAAGCCCAGCGATACGGCTGGACGTTCTACTACAACGAATCGAGTTGGGACGGGCAGGCAGAAGTAACCACTCGAACGGACCTGAAGATACCGGCCAATCAAGACGTAGCCTTCCGCGTGACATCAAGGGACTGGCTGCACGCATTCCACGTGCCCGGACTCGGACTGAAATCCGACGCGTTCCCCGGCCAGTACAACCGCCTCCGAACCAACGCGGGTAACACCGGCACGTACCAGCTCTACTGTGCCGAGTACTGTGGCTCTGGCCACTCACAGATGCTCGGGACCGTCGAGGTCGTCCCGCAGGACGAGTACGAGGACTGGCTGGCAGAGCAGAAAAGCGGCGGCGACTCCGAAGGCAGCAGCGAGTAGCGCGGACGCTGACACGCTCTTTTTTGCACGCTGGCTGACGATTCAGTTCGTATCGTATTGCAATGAGCCAACTAGTACAGCTTCAGTTCTCGCTCTAGAGGCTCGACGATAAGGGCCGTTCAGGAAGGTTCTGAGTCGACACGTACAAGCGAGGTGTTGTGAGTCAGCTACGCTACGACGCTGCCCTCCGAAGCTATCACGGCTCGTCACAGCCAGCAGAGTCTGGAGGATTGTGAATGGTATGTGCGACACCATTGCATTTGCCAGCAATTCAGCACAGTCTCAGAACAGACTGAAAGCCGGTCTGTCACCTATCGGGGCCGATAGTGACGAGCGCTTGTCCAGACAGTCGGCGCGCTAAGCGCTAAATACCACAGAATATAGCAGAGGCGACGACGCTCGCAAGCAGTTGGCTGATGGAACGACGGCTGCAGCCGGCCCGCTACCGTTAGCCGCAGATGTTGGCAGTCGCGTACACGTTGCCAGTGTCAGTGATCTCCACGCCGATGCCGACGATATTGGCGTTGCGGAGCGTAAGTCGTTCGCGGTAGTCCGGCCACGCCATCCAGTCATCCACAATCTTTCTGGCGACTTCCTTGTCGGTGGCGTGGAATCGCTCCTCGCCGCCCTCCTCGTATGGTTGTCCGGCGACTGTCTTCTCAACCGTTTCGAATCGGTTTCGGTCCGGTTGCTCGATGTACTCGCCTTCTGCAGATTCGAACGTACACCGGTCGTAGAGGCCGGTGTCTTCGTATCGGTCCTTACTGGAGACGCCGTCGATCTTGTGAATTGCCTTCCCTTCGATGGCCATCTGTTCACTGTGACTTCTTGCCATCTCGTTGAGGCCTTCTTCTGTCCGAAGTCCCGATTCGAACGGCGGGACACCTGCGGCCTCGCGTTCCTCGTTAAGGAACTGCCGGACGTAGTCCGAGACGTTCTGTTCGTTGAACTCACGCGCAGGAATCGACTCCTGCTGCGGGGTCGCTGTCTCGGTCGCTGTTCCGTTTGTTTCCGCCGTTGGTGTCGGCGTCGTACTATTGCCCGCTGTCGCCGTCGCCGTTGAACTATCGTCATTACCGCCGCCATCGCCGCTCTGTGAATCGGTTGTCTGTGTCGTTGTCTCCGCTGTCCCGCCTGCGAACTGTGCTCCAACAAGAACTCCCGTCCCCAAGACCACGAGGAGCACCACAGCGGCGATAGCGAGTAACCCTTTCTTTACCATATACGACGGATAGATTACAGAGGTATGTAAGCTTGATTCTTCATATACTTAATCTGATTTTCATGTTCCCGACTGTCGACGGTGACGATAACCCATATATGCCACGGGCGGCCACTGCCGGTATGGTCGAGAACGTTATCTGGCCGGCGGCGCTCGACGCCAACCGTTCGCGAAGCGACGGGCGTCGTGTGTCACTGGATCTAGCCGTCGAGAACCCGACTGTCGACGAGATCGCCAAAGCCGTCCAGCAGGTCGGTTACGACGCGGTCATCGAACGGGACAAGACGTATCCACGCGAGTACGAAGGCCGCGGGCGAGTCGTCGTCAAGGACGCAGACGATGCGACGAAAAGCGACCTGCTCGGGGCCGTAGCGGCCTACATGCAGGCGCTCCGTGAATGAAACGCATCGGCACTGTCTCGCGGGTCGCACAGGGACTGGCCGTCGTCCGGGCACCTGACGACGAGTACGCGTCAGTGGGAACCACCGTGGTCGACGAGGAGCTCCAGACGGTTGGCTCCGTCGTCGACGTGTTCGGTCCGGTCGAGCGCCCGTACCTCGCAGTCTCGCCGAGCGACACCGTGCATCTCCCAGCGCTGGTCGGTGCGGTCCTCTACGCGCGGTAACAGCCCGCCAACCGCCGAGGCCTGTCCGCACCTGCTTCGTAACGCTCAAACCGGTTCCTGCAGGACGTGTGTGCATGGAGCGACGGTGGCGAATCCTCGGCGGCTGTGGCCTTATCGCTGGTATCTTCCTGTTCGTCCAACTCGGCGCGCTAGCGCTGGTCCAGCCCTTCGAATCGGCTGGCTACCAGGCTGTCGAGGACCCGTCTGACCCCACGAACAGCCTCATGTACATCGGGGCGATTCTGGTTGCCACGGCAGTTATGTTGCTTGCCTTCCGCTACGATGTCGATCAGCTCATTCGCGGGCTCATCGTCTTCTCGGCGGCCTGGCTATCTCTGTACGTGTTTCAGGTGCTTGTGCCGCCGGTGTTCACGTACGCCGGCCTCAACGTCGGTGCCGTCCTGTTAGCGCTGGGTCTGGGGACGGCGCTGCTGGTCTATCCCGAGTGGTACGTCATCGACAGCGCCGGTGCGGTGATGGGGGCTGCCGCTGCCGGCCTGTTCGGTATCAGTTTCGGCGTATTGCCAGCGCTCGTCCTGTTGACTGTGCTCGCAGTATACGATGCGATCAGTGTCTACGGGACCGAACATATGCTCACGCTGGCCTCCGGTGTGATGGATCTCAGGGTCCCTGTCGTCCTCGTGATTCCGATGACGCTGTCGTACTCTTATCTCGACGCGACGACGCCGAACCCAACAGCGGAAGACGAGACGAGCGATGACTCGGCGGCGGCGAACGACGACACTGAGGCGACGACGGGCACTGGCGAAGCGGGCGAAAGTGACGACGTTCACGCCGACCCACTGGAGCGCGACGCACTGTTTATCGGCCTCGGTGACGCGATTATTCCGTCGATACTCGTCGCCAGCGCCGCGTTCTTCGCCTCATCGGACGTACTGTCGGTGTTCGACGTTCCGTTGCCAGCGCTGACCGCGATGGTCGGATCCTACGTCGGCCTGACGATACTGCTCTGGATGGTGCTGAAGGGACGCGCGCACGCAGGACTTCCGCTTTTAAACGGTGGGACCATCGCCGGCTACATCGTTGGTGCACTCGCCGCGGGCATCAGTCTGGTCGACGCCCTCGGTCTCGGTCCGTACCTCTAAACTGCGTTCTCGCGACAGCTATCGGCCGGTCAGGGCTTTGCTCGCGGGCGCGAAGTCGATCTCCTCGCCGCGACCGTCTGCCTTCGCCCGTTCGTACAGCATATGGCCCGCAGCGACGGTTTCGATGGCTGTGCCGCCGGAGTCAAAGACTGTAATCTCCTCGGGAGACTGCCGCCCGGAGGCGTTTCCAGCGACGATATCACCCAGTTCCGCGTGGACGTGGTCCTCATCGACGACGCCCGCATCGAGGGCGTTGATGAACGACCCGGCGTCCTGTGTCACCCGCTCGCGCAGGTCCGGAACGTACGTGGCGCGTTCGATTGTCGTCGCGTCTAGCTCGTTCTTCTCGGGATGGTACTGGCCCATCGCGGTCACGTGGGTGCCCGGTTCGAGCAGGTCACCGTCGAACACCGGTTCGCTCGCGCTAGTCGCCGTGATAACGACATCGGCCCCTTCGATTGCTGCGGCCGGGGACGCGACGGCTGCGACTGTCGGGTCCAGCGCGTCGTTCATCTCCGCAGCGAAAGACTCCCGGTTGTCGGCTGTCGGCGAGTACACCTCAATGCGGTCGAAATCACGGACCGTCGCCGTGGCACGGACCTGGCCGCGGGCCTGTGCGCCGCTGCCGATGATTGCGAGGTCGCTGGCGTCACGGCGAGCCAGTGCGTCGACACCGACAGCCCCGGCCGCGCCAGTCTTGTGAGGGTTCATGCTCGCACCGTCGAGGACAGCGAGCGGGTCGCCGCTGTCGGCGTCAAAAATCGGGAGCGTGAAGTGTGCGTCCCGTCCGCTAAAACCGGCTGCGTAGGTGTATCCACCCATCGCGCCGGTGTCGGGGAGAATCGCGAGATAGCCCGTCAACATGCCCGCAGGCTCGTCCGAGAACAGCGTTGTTCTGGGAGTCGCCGGGGCCCCCTCGCCACGCTGGCGATACCCCTCCCGGACGGCGTCAACGTACTCCGCGGGTTCAGCTAGGTCAGCGACTTCGTCACTCTGCAAGAACAGCGCTGTCGCATCTGTTGTCATACTCCGTCGTTTGGGCGACCGACTCTTATACTGCCCGGCGGTGGCCAATCTGTTCGACCGGGTACACAGTCACGGAAGGTCTATCGAAGACAGGAGAAGTGACGGGTGGGACAGCGCCTAATCCGCGGTCTGGACCGGCTCCGACTGCGCGCTCTGGGCTGACGTGTCGCTTGGAACCGGGTCAACGGGGGCACGGACAAACATCGCATGGCCGATAAGGCCGACCGTCACGACAGAAGCCATCGGAATCGCTGTCGTCAGTTCGAAGCCGACAACGAACAGAGAGGCGGTGATGCCGGCCATGGCGAGCGGAATGAGTCCGAGAATGATGTCGTAATAACCCGTCATAAGTATGAATTATCCTACGGCAGTGTGGTATATGAATGTTTCCCTAAAATACGGCATAATACACTCAATGGCCCCTACAAATTTACTCAGTACCCGCTGAGTAACAATCTCATAAGTTATGGGTTGGATATGGGGAAAAGCTTAATATGTCTCTATTCCTGTGAGTTGTTCACAATATAAGGACAGGGACGACCCGGTATTCCTGGCCCGCGGCCACGCGCATGGTGTGTGGTATTACTACAAAGCCGGAATACAGTGTTTACCAACCGCTATACGATGGGTGCGTAACGACTATTTGTTTCTCGGGATAGGACCCAGCTATGCGCCCATTTTCAGAGTTTGAGAACTAGATTAGGTTATTCATGGTGTGGTCATGCTGCCTATTTTCTCCGATGATAACTGGGTCCATGTGCTTATTAGGTACGCCAAGATACGTTGAACCGGAGAAAAACGGAACGCCGATTCCAAACGAGACAATGAGCACGAACGCAACGGACAACACGACGGACGCCGCGACCGACGACCAAGAACGACGATACGCCGAACTGAACATCGGGGACGAGGAGTTCGTAATCTACGACCGGGAGAACCACCAGGCATGGATTCAGTCGACAGAGTCTCTTGAAGTCGCCAACCTGCGATAGTCCGTCATCGACACCGCATCCCTGCTACAGGCCGCTCTATTTTGCGACTGCAATCACGCCGCGCCAGAGCAACAGCAGCGTGCCCCCGACAAGCACGGAGACGAGTGCGAATGTCAGCGCCGCACTGCCGGGGAACATCGCCGTTGACCGAAGTCCCTGTGCGATCCCAACTGCCAGTACCCATCCCACGATAGTGCGACCGAGAGCCGCCCGAACCGTTGCGGTCGCGGCGGCGGTGTACAGTCCTCCAAGCCCTGCGACGAGGAGCCAGCCGATATAAAATGGCGTCAGCGTCCCGGCAAACCGACCCGGACTGAGTATCGGATTAATACCGTGGGTCAGCTCACCGACACCGACGAACAGGGCAATCGCCAGCAGGTCACCGACGGCGACCAGCGCCATCCGAGCGGACAGTTCGATACGACCGTTCCCCACCGTCGAGACGCTCATACAGAGAGTTCTGACTCCGGGCACTTCCCTCCCTCGGATTTGACGACAACGGTTGGTGCCCTGAAACAGCGACCAGTACTGATTACAGTCGGCGGCCCGTTCAGCTGAACTATGGAGTTCACGCTGCTCGGCTGGCCCGAGGACGGCCACCGGCTCCGGCTGGACTACGAGCAGTTCGCGTACGCGGGCAAGTTCGTCATGACCTCGACCGGGAAGGCTGTCATCGGGGACGACGGCGTCGTGGCCGCGGCTGCGTTCGACGCCGACCGGACAGACCCGGACACCCTCTGTGTCCGGTATATCACCGTTCGGCAGGACCGACAGGGCGACCGACTCGGTGCCCGACTCCTCCGATTCGTTCGGGAGCGGGCCACGGAACGGGGCTTCGAACGCGTGTCCATCGGCGTCAACAACCCTTTTTCATACCAAGCTGCCTACCGGGCCGGGTTCTGCTTTAGCGGCGCGGAATCGGGGATGGCCGAACTCGACCTCGTCTGGCCGGGCGACCGCAGTACCGAACGGTATCAGGCCGGGCTGGACCTGTTTCGGGAGCGCGACCTCTCACCCGATGAGGAGTCGTTTCTCGCAGCAAAGGCCGACGCCGACCCGCCGACGGTCCTCAACGAGTGGGCCGAGCAGCCGTCCGCACGGACCGACTGAGCCGCTCAACCGCCGCTGACTGTGTGCCATCACGGAGTAGCACGTCGTCTCCGAGAGATTCAAACGGCTGTCGGCCAAAGGCCTGCCAATGGGAAACGCTGATTTGCGGTCGCTCGCGGCCCTGTCGGACGTGTCGTTCGACGACCTCGGCGGGAGCGTCGTCGCCGTGGACGCCCACAACTGGCTCTATCGCTATCTGACGACGACGGTGAAGTTCACCAGTGAGTCGAAGTACACCACCAACAACGGCGAGGAGGTGGCGAACCTCATTGGAGTCGTTCAGGGCTTACCGAAGTTTTTCGAGCACGACATGACGCCGGTGTTCGTTTTTGATGGCGCAGTCACGGACCTCAAAGACGACGAGGTCGAGAAGCGCCGCGAGCAACGCCAGAAATACGAGTCCGAACTGGAGGCAGCCCGGGAAGCGGGCGACAGCACCCGCGTCGCCAAGCTTGACTCCCGCACGCAGCGGTTGACCGACACTATCGTCGACACGACGCGGGACCTGCTGGAACTCCTCGACGTGCCTATCGTCGACGCCCCGGCAGAAGGTGAGGGGCAGGCGTCGGTGATGGCCCGGCGTGGTGACGTAGACTACGTCGGAACGGAGGACTACGATGCGCTGCTGTTCGGCGCGCCGATGACGCTCCGACAGATCACGTCGAAGGGCGACCCCGAACTGATGGATTTTGCGGCCACACTCGAGCACCACGACCTTACCTGGGAACAACTGGTCGACGCGGCGATTCTGATGGGGACGGACTTCAACGAGGGCATCTCAGGTATCGGCCCCAAAACAGCCGTCAAAGACCTCCACGAGCACGGCGACCTCTACACGGTGCTTGCGGCCCGCGGCGAACACATCGACCATGCCGACCGCATTCGGGACCTGTTTCTCGACCCCGCGGCCACCGATGACTACGAAATTCCGGACAGCATCGAGCCAGACATCGATGCCGCTCGCACGTTCGTCACCGACCAGTGGGAGGTCGATGCTGACGAGGTCGCTCGCGGGTTCGAACGCATTGACGACTCAGTCGTCCAGACCGGACTCGACCGTTGGGCGTGAAAGCAGAGGCTCACGACCGACCAACAGCGGAATAAGGACGGATACGACCGTTTCAGCTCAGACGACAGATTCGACCGTTTCGATCTCGTCGAGCGTGCGGTTCCGGATGGCCGATCCGCTGCTCGTGTCGAAGAGGTGGATGGCGTTTTCGGGGAACCGGATTTTGACGTGCTGGCCGGCTTTGAGCTGTTTCATCCCGCCAACCGTCGCGATAAACTGGTCGTCCATCGATTCGTCAAACTGCAGGTGCGCCGTGTTCTCGTTCCCGCGTGGCTCGACGACGTGGACCGTCGAATCAAACACGTTCGGACCGACGTCGCTCTGAACGAATTCGATGTCTTCGGGCCTGATGCCGAGCGTGATGTCGCTCGTGCCCTCGACGGCGGCAACCGTCTCGTCGCTGAGTTCATACTCGAACCACTCACCTTTGAGCGTCGACCCCTCCAGCGTCGTCGGGAAGAAGTTCATCGACGGTTCGCCGATGAAGCCAGCGACAAAGAGGTTGTTCGGCTCGTGGTAGCACTCAAGCGGCGTCGCGCATTGCTGGAGGACGCCGTCGTTGAGGATGGCGATGCGGTCGCTCATCGTCATCGCCTCCGTCTGGTCGTGGGTGACGTACACCGTTGTCACGTCCAGGTCTTGCTGGAGCTCCTGAAGTTCGGTCCGCATCTCGGCTTTGAGCTTCGCATCCAGGTTCGCAAGCGGCTCGTCCATCAGGAACACTTCGGGGTCCCGGACGATAGCGCGGCCAAGCGCCACGCGCTGTTGCTGCCCGCCGGAAAGTTCGCCGGGCTTGCGGTCGATGAGCTCGAAGATGCCCATATCCTTGCACGCCTTCTCGACGCGCTCGTTGATCTCGTCGTCGGGCATATCCGTCGATTCCTCCAGCCCGAACGCCATGTTCTCCCGCACGGTCATGTGTGGGTACAGGGCGTAGGACTGGAACACCATGGCCACGTTCCGACGGGCCGGCGGCTGGTCGTTGATTATCTGGCCGTCCAGCCGGATTTCGCCGCGCGTGATGTCTTCGAGCCCGGCAATCATCCGTAGCGTCGTCGATTTCCCACAGCCCGATGGGCCGACGACACAGAGGAACTCCCCGTCCTCGATGTCGACCGAGACCTCGTCAACTGCGATGATTTCGCCGTCGTCGTCTTGGAACGTCTTCGTTACCTCGTCCAGTGTGAGTTGTGCCATTGTGAATACCTCCGTGATTATTCTCCAGCGACGCCTTTCGCGAACTGTTCGCCGAACATGATGTAGACGAGCAGCGTCGGAAGTGCTGCGACGATGGCCCCTGCCATCGTGGTGTTAAACGACTGGACGACCCCACCAGTGAGCGCCGCGAGACGCTGGGTCGCCACCTGCGAAGCCGGTTCGTTGACGAGTACGAGCGCGAACAACAGGTCGTTGTAGACCTGCGTGAACTGGTAGATGAGCGTCACCGCAAACATCGGCAGCGACAGCGGGAGGATGATGTTGCGGTAGATGCTGAACGCGCTCGCGCCGTCGAGGCGAGCGGCCTCGATCATCTCGTCGGAGATGCTCTGGTAATACGACCGGAACAGCAGCGTACAGATCGGAATCCCGTACGCGGCGTGGGTGATCGACAGCTGCAGCAACTGCACGTATCCGTTACGGCTCGGATACTGCCAGTTGCCGCCCGTGATGAACCCAAAGACGGTGTTGACGAAGCCGTTGAGCAGCCCCGGAAGCACCTGAAACCAGAACTGTGCCAGCGGGACCAGCACGGCCTGATAGGGGATGAAGATGCCCGCGATAATAAGGACGACCACGCCGACCTGCCCGCGCCAGCTAATCGTCGTCAGACCGTAGGCGGTCATACTGCCCAGCAGTGCCGACACAATCGTCGCGGGAATCGCCATCAGCAGCGAGTTCACCAGTCCCGGACGGAGCGTGTTCCAGGCGGTGGTGAGCGCGTCGAGCGTGAAGCCGTCAGTGCCCGGCGGCGCGAACGGGAGCGTCCGAGCGAACGCGCTCTCGGTCTTGAACATCGTCATCACGGCCGTCTCTACCGGGAAGAGGTAGAAGGCAATGCCCGCCAGCAGGAGGGCATACAGGCCGATACGGCTGTTCTCTGTACTGCGAAGTTCGTCGATGAAACCGCCGTCTCTGATACTCATAGTTCACCCCGTCGGTATTCGCTGTAGAGGTACGGACCAATGACCAGCAGTGCGAGGGCAAACAGCACGATAGCGACGGCTGACCCGTACGCCCACTGGAGGCTGTCGAACGCGACCCGATACATCATCGTCGCCAGAATATCCATGTTCGCCCCCGGCTGTGAGCCACGGAGCGCGTAGATGAAGTCGAACGCTTTCAGCGCAAACACCATCAGCACCACCGACGCGGACACCGCGGAAGCGCGGAGCTGCGGGATGATTACCCGTGCGTACATCCGAACCGTCGACGCGCCGTCGACCCGCGCAGCCTCGTAGTGTTCGGTCGGGATCGCTCGGAGGCCGGCGAGGAAGACGACCATCGCGTAGCCGCTGAACTGCCAGATGAGCGCGAAGATGACCGCTGCCAGTGCGGTCGTGTTCCAGGAGAGCCACTGAATGACCTCAGCGTTGACTCCGGCCGGCCGGAGTAGTCCCACGATGGCTCCTTCGAGATTGAACACTCGGAAGAACTGATTGAGCACGCCGTTGCGGGCGTTGTACACCCACGCCCACATCGTCGCCGTGACGACGAACGAGAGGCTCATCGGGAGCAGGTAGATGGTCCGGAACGTGTTCTCGAAACGTATCTGCTGGTCGATGAGGATGGCTACGAACAGGCCAAGCGCCAGACAGAGGACGGTAAACACGACAAGTAACACCACCGTGTTCTGTGCTGCCTGCCAGAACGCCCCGTCGCTCAGCATGCGGCTGTACATACTGAGGTCGAAGCTCTCGTACTGGGCCCCGCCGAGTCCGTTGTACTCAGTCAGTGACAACAGGAAGTTCCAGGCGATGGCGCCGTACACAAAAAAACCTGCAAGCAGGACTGGCGGCAGCCAGAACGGGGCGGATTCGATGAGTTCCCATTCGACCGGAAGCGAGTTGCGAAGCGAATCGCCTCGGGTCGTCTTCACCGTCGCCCCGCCGTCTGTTGCCAGTTGGTCGCCGTCCGATTCGTCTCTCGATACCGCCGACCGGAGCCTACCCCCGGTGGCGAGGAGTCTACTGAGTATCTCGCGCATGGTTGGTCAGTGGTTCGCCGACGTGAGTTCGCCGTCCATCGTCCCGACGGATGTGTCGTCAGTCACATAGACTCGCCAGCCAGCACGCACGTAGACCACGCGACCCGCCCACCTGTCGCACCAACACAGGCTGGCGGGCGGCGTGGATACGCCGGATGACGGGTGTGCCATCCCGTCGTCGTGCCGGGCGAGCGATTGCAACGCGGCGGGTACACCGGCTGCGAGCGTTCGCGATGTGTCACGTCCGTCGGTGTCCCATCGGGCCCCAACAGCCGACGACGGCAGCAACACACCGCCGTCACCGGACATTGTGGGGGCATCAGTCATGAACGTCTCTGTGGCGTCGAACTCATGGTAAGTGGAGAGAGATTCTACTTAATATTTCCGAATGATAATACACGTTTATCCAAGTCACGGGTTCTGAGCCCCACGGTCTCCGCTCTCCAACTGGAGAGTTGTGGTGGCCAGTGAACGACTGTCCCGGCAGTTGCAGGGCTGTGCCGAGTGGTGTCCCGACTCGTACCGGTGGGTTTTACGACCGGGCGGACCACCCCCCGGACGTATGACCGACGAGTACCGGACAGAGCAGGATAGCCTCGGTGAGATGCAGGTGCCAGCCGACGCGTACTGGGGCGCACAGACGCAACGCGCCGTCGAGAACTTCCCGATCAGCGACGTAACCTTCGGGCGGCGGTTCATCCGAGCGCTCGGCGTCGTCAAGAAGGCGGCCGCGCAGGCGAACCGCGACCTCGAAACGATTCCGGAAGACAAGGCGGACTGTATCGTCGAAGCCGCCGACGAAGTCATCGCCGGCGAACACGACGACCAGTTCCCCGTCGACGTGTTCCAGACCGGGTCGGGCACGTCGTCGAACATGAACGCCAACGAGGTCATCTCCAACCGCGCCACGGAGCTGTACGGCGGTGACATCGGGACCCGCGAGATCCACCCGAACGACCACGTCAACTTCGGCCAGTCCAGCAACGACGTGATTCCGACGGCAATGCACGTCGCCTCCCTCGAAGCGGTCGAGAAGGACGTGATTCCGGGCCTGAAGACGCTGCGTGATGAACTCGAAGCCAAAGAAGACGAGTTCGACACCGTCGTCAAGACCGGACGAACCCACCTGCAGGACGCGACGCCGGTGACACTGGGGCAGGAATTCTCCGGGTACCGCACGCAGGTCGAGAAGGGCATCTCCCGCGTACAGGACGTTCACGGTCGCCTCTCCGAGCTCGCGCTCGGTGGAACCGCAGTCGGGACCGGCCTGAACACCCACCCCGAATTCCCCGAAAAAGCCGCGGAGTACATCAGCGAGGAAACCGACCTCAACTTCCGCGAGGCGGACAACCACTTCGAGGCGCAGGCCGCCCACGACGCGATGTCGGAAGCCCACGGCGCGCTCCGGACGGTCGCCGGCTCACTGAACAAGATCGCAAACGACCTCCGACTGCTCGCGTCCGGGCCCCGCAACGGTCTCGGCGAGATCGACCAGCCGGAGAACCAGCCCGGCTCCTCGATCATGCCCGGGAAAATCAACCCCGTTGTCGCCGAAGCGGTCAATCAGGTCCACAAGCAGGTCGTCGGTAACGACGCCGCCGTCTCAGCTGGCGCTGCAGAGGGCCAGATCGACCTGAATCTCTACAAGCCCGTGCTGGCTTCGAACTTCCTGCAATCGGCCAAGCTCATCGCCAACAGCAGCGCGGTGTTCGGCGAGAAGTTCGTCGCCAAACTCGAAGCCGACGACGACCACTGCGCCGAGCGCGTCGAGCAGAGCATGGCGCTGGCAACAGCACTCAACCCCGCCATCGGCTATGACAAGGCGAGCAAGGTCGCGAAGAAGGCGCTTGCTGATGAAAAGACCATCCGCGAGGTTGTCCTCGACGAGGGCTATCTCGACGAAGACGAGGTCGACGACGTGCTCGACCCCGAGAAGATGACGAAGCGTGGCATTCTAGGCGAGGAGTAGCGAGGGGCGCGCGGAGCGCGGCCCTCATTAGTGCGAGCGGAGAGCGATAGCGACCCGCGAGTAGCGAGGGAACGACCACAAGGAGCTGCCTCGGAAATGCGAGCGGAGCGGGACCTTCGGTCCCGCAAGCAGTCGGGCGGTATCGCCGCCCGACGACGGGGAACAGAGTGACCCGTGAGTAGCGAGCGGCCGAACGGAGTGAGATTTCTCGTACCGGAACGGCGCTGTGAGGGTCCCGGTCCCCGAAACGCGAGGAGCGACTGACAGAGCCGCGGAGTGCACGACCCCTGCTGTGTCTCTATTTTCTGGTCGGTTCTGTGCCGACGGGCAGCCGCCATTGCAGGTAAACAGCATCGGGCCACTGCGACCGATGCTTCTAGACCCGCGACTCGTCTGCGAGGACGTAGCGGCTCTCAGGGTAGCGCTCGCCGCCGATTTCGGTTTCGCTCTCGTCGGCGAATTCGAATCCGAATCCCTCGTAGAACTCGGCTCCCGGTTCGTTCGCCGAGAGGACCATCGCGTTGATCCGGTGGATATCGTGCTCGAACAGTTCCTCGCAGGTCTGTTCTAACAGTGACCGGCCGATTCCCTCGCGCCTGTAGTCTGGATGGACGTACAACCGGAGAATATAGCCTTCCTGGTCAGTCTCGTGCCACGTCGCATGTGCGAACCCGACGACGTGCTCCTCGCGCTCGGCGACGAGCAGGAGCGTCTGTGATTCGACCAGTTCTGATTCGAGTTGTTCGGGCGCGTACCAGTCGCGAACGCCGTCCTCAGCTGTCTCGCGCGAGAGGATGTCCGGGTAATCCGTCTCCCAGGCCGCCGTCGCCACCTGATTGATGGCCGTTACGTCGTCCGGAATTGCCAATCGGATTGTCATATGAACACATATGTCATGACCTGTGAAATGTTTTCCCGCGCCAAGTGGAGCGAAATAGTAGGTCTCACCCCACCGACCGGATCTGGTCGGCGAAGCCCATCACCGGACAAACAGAATTCATAATATTTTTTGATTAGGAATATAGAGGTGTTGTATAGATGCGTTACTCAGAAACGTTGCAGTTGTTCGATCAGGCCTGTGAGTTTCCCGCTGAGCACGCCACTGTCGTCCAGCAACTCGGCGATGTCGAACTGGCCGCTCAGAACGGTGACTCGGTCGAAATGAGTGAGGTATTGGCCCGAACCAGTGAGGCCACGTACCAGTCCGCAGAGGGGCTGTATAACTCTCTGGTCGGGAATCTCGACGACGACTTTATCGGCCGGAAATACTACGACGACCGAGCAGGAAGCACGTCCGGAACTGACGAAGTTCGAACCGAGACAGACCGTCTGTAGCCGCTTTGCGTGCGGTGCCGCGTGCCGACCTCACTCAATTCGCCGGTGTTGATTCGTTGAGCCACGCCGGCCGCTCCGCTGTCGTTTCGCCGATATCCTCGTACCAGAAACTGTATTCGACGATACGGTCCTCGGTACGGTACCAGACGCTAAATTGGCGGACGAGGCTATTTGATTCGACCAGCAGTTCGACACGAAACTCTTCTAGCCGTTCCGCGGCCGGAATCTCGCCGCCGGAACCGCGAATCCGGTAGACTCGGCCGCCGTCCCGTGTGATGACGGCCGTGGCACTCTGGTTGACCACGGCGTAGCGATTCAGGTAGAACGCGGTCCGGTAGGCGTACTTATCACGGCTGAACCGGACCTCGCCGCGCTGGCGCTCGACGGTGCCGTTGTCACGGCGCTCATACCAGTTGGTGCCGTCGGCGTAGGTCGACTGTTCGTACCGCTCGACGGCCCCGTTCGAGTCCGTCCTCATTCTGACCATCTCGTCGCGGTACCGTGTCGGTGATTCGACGGCGACAGTCTCTTCGCGCCGGACGGAACTGCTGTCGTTCCCGATTGTGAACTCGCTGTAGCGTTCGTGCAGGGTGTAGGTAGTACCGTTGAGCGCCTGTCGGTGAGCAGCCGCAAGGAGGGCGACGTTTTCGAGGCGCTCCGTGGTAACGCCGGGCGGCGGGTCCAGCGACGTTGCCGTGTCCGACTCGGCTGCTGTTGGGACCGGAGCGGGCGTGACAGTTCGCTGATCAGCAGTGTCAGCGCCGACGAAGGCGTTACAGCCGGCTGTCAGGAGAACAACGACCACCGCGGCTGTCGACAGCCAGCGCATATTGACAGTGAGGGCGAGACAGTCAAAAGGGCGGCGGCGAGCGCGGGAAGGGTGCGTTTTTTGGCCCCCGGTCCCGGACACCTCGACAATGACCGAGTACGACTACGAGGAGCTGGGGCTCGTCGCTGGCCTAGAGATTCACCAGCAACTCGATACTGCGACGAAACTGTTCTGTGACTGTCCGACGACGATCCGCGAACCCGAAGAGAGCGAGCGCTCCTTTGCCCGCTATCTGCACCCGACAAAGAGCGAACTCGGGGAGATCGACGAGGCGGCGCTGGAAGAGAGCATGGTTGACCGGGAGTTCGAGTATCTGGCCTACGACACGACCTGTCTCGTCGAGGAGGACGACGAGCCACCGCACCGCGTCGACCGCGAAGCGATGGAGACGACGCTCGAAATCGCCCAGCTACTGGATATGTCCGTCGTCGACCAAGTGAACGTCATGCGGAAAATCGTCGTCGACGGCTCGAACACTACGGGGTTCCAGCGCTCGATGCTGGTCGCAAACGACGGGGCCATCGAGACGAGCGCCGGCCCGGTCGGTGTCGAGGATATGCTGCTTGAGGAGGAGTCCTGCCAGCGCATCGAGGAGACTGAGGACGGCGTCCGCTTTTCGCTCGACCGTCTCGGCATCCCGCTGGTCGAAATCGGCACGAAGCCGGACATCAGTTCGCCCGAGCAGGCCCGTGAAGCCGCCGAGCGCATCGGAATGCTCCTCCGTTCGACCGGGAAGGTCAAGCGCGGCCTCGGAACCATCCGTCAGGACGTGAACGTCTCCATCGAGGAGGGCGCACGGATAGAGCTGAAAGGCGTCCAGAGCCTCGATGACATCGACGACCTCGTCCGTAACGAGGTCCGTCGGCAGGTCGAACTGCTGGACATCGCCGAGGAGCTCGCCGAGCGCGGCGCCACCGTCGGCGAACCACAGGACGTGACCGAGGTGTTCGAGGACACGGATTCGGGCGTCATCGAGGGGGCGCTCTCCTCGGGCGGCAAAGTACAGGGCCTCCTGCTGTCTGGCTTCGACGGGCTCGTGGGCCGCGAGATTCAGCCTGACCGCCGGCTCGGAACCGAACTGTCCGACCACGCTAAGCGCCACGGCGCTGGCGGCATCTTCCACACAGACGAACTCCCGGCCTACGGCGTCACCGAGGCGGAAGTCGAGGCGCTACGGGACGCTGTTGGGGCCGGCTCGGAGGACGCTGTCGCTATCGTCGCTGATGACCCGGAGACCGCCGAACTCGCCATCGACGCCGTTGCGGAGCGCGCTGAGACGGCGCTTGCAGGCGTCCCGGAGGAGACCCGCGACGCGAACGAGGACGCTACGTCGCGGTACCTCCGCCCGCTCCCCGGCGCAGCGCGGATGTACCCCGAGACGGACGTGCCACCCGTCGAACCCGACGTAACCGAAGTCGAGACCCCGGAACTGCTCACAGAGAAGGTCGACCGATACGAGAGTGAGTTCGACCTCGGCTCCGGCCTCGCTGAGCAGGTCGCCTACGGCCAGCGATGGCCCCTGTTCGAGGCGCTGGTGGCGGGCGAAGGCGTCGATCCGACGCTGGCCGCCGGCACGCTGGAGTCGACGCTGACCGAACTCCGCCGCGACGACGTGCCCGTCGAGAACCTCACCGACAAACACCTGCAGGGCGCAATTCTGCTGGTCGACGGCGGAGACGTGCCGCGTGAGGGGATGGAAGACCTCCTGACGGCACTCGCCGAGAACCCGTCACTGACGGCCGAGGAAGCTGTCGAGCAGGAGGGGCTGGGCGGCGTCGACGAGTCGGAAGTCCGTGACGCCGTTGCCGAAGTCGTCGAACGCCACGAGGACCAGGTCGCCGAGGAAGGCATGGGCGCATTCTCGGCGCTGATGGGCGAGTGCATGGGCGCACTCCGTGGCAAAGCCGACGGCGATACGGTGAGCGACGTGTTGCGCTCAGAGATACAGAAGCGGGCTTAATTGCTTCGTTCAGGCTGTAAGGAAGCGATATCGACGGCGGTCGATGACAGCCCGTTACCGCTCGCCGACAGGTCGTGTTCTATCGTCGACTCGAGTAGCGGAACGAGGGCTGGCGCGTTCGGCCCGATGTCGACCATGTCTTCCGATTGGTTGTACTGGACGACACCGGCATCGACCAGCCGCGGCAGGTGGTTGTGGTAGAGGGCCGTGTAAATCGTGAGCCGCTCGTCACGGTACTGTTCGGCTGGTGTCCCGTGTTCGAATTCGGTCACCGTGTCCGTGAGCACAGCCAGTGAAACCGGTGTCGTGTACTGTGAAAGCCCGTACAGGAGGTACCGCCGGTAGTGCGACGACAGGAGCGACAGCCGGTCGTCCACTGGAAGCGAATCCGGTATCTCGGTTTGTTTCGTATTCATGTTACCTGGTATGGTGCTGGGATCTGGACGGTTCGCGTGTCAGGTTTGGACGGTTCGAACGCTATTGTACCACAGTACGCTCATGCCCAACTTCGTCGGCTATGTCTGCAGTATCCGCGAGGTGGTTGACACGATCGACGACGCGGTAGACCGTGCCATCTCGCGTGCATGGGGCGACGTGCTGGAGGTCATCGTCAACGTACTCAGCGAGGGCAAGCGACGGCAGCGTGATGACGTTGACCGACTCGTCGGAAACCATGTTTGTCACCGGGTGCTGCCAGTCGAAGGCGTCAAGCGAGACATCGGAGTCCCGTTCCCACTGTTCGAACATGGAAAGCCGTTCCAGCAGGTGTCGTCCCTCCGCAGTCCGCTGTGCGAGTCGCGGTTCGATCCGGCGTCCCCAGATCAGTATCGACAGGTCCTCGATACAGCCAGCGTCCTCAAGAGCCTGTAACCGGTCAAGCACGTAGTTCTGTTGTTGCGTTGCAGCTTCCGGACACAGGGACCGGACGAACAGTTCGACGCGAACTGGATTAGCAGTGGAATCCATAGTGAGGCAGTGAGTATCCTGTGGGTCGCTACAATGGTAACCATCCTAAACACTCTCTCTAGGTCCCTAGAATAAATCGGGGCAAAACGGAGTCATATCTGATATATCCGGGCCGGTCGATAATTGGTTAATATGTGAATATTTGGTGGTTGGTATGTCAGGGCTTCGTTCGAATGTGGTCCCTCAAAAGTCCGCTATAGCCCTAATTTGGGATTATATTCGTCACAGGTATGAGCGTTGCTGAAATATTAATATTCTAACCAGACACCGGGCCTTAAGTAGCTCGCCGCCACACTGAACGCATGGTCCCGAGTGTCATGGATGGCCACGATGTTCCCGCTCTGTACGGGCCAGCCATCGATACACTACCCCTCATGTTTGCGATCGTAGATGCGTCCGGGGTGATTCTCTCGACGAACGAGACATGGAGCGAGTTCGGCCGGGCAAACGGAACAGAGGTGACACCGAATACGCTCGGCGTGAACTACCTCGGTGTCGCTGACATGGCTGACGACACGACTGGGCAACAGGCAGCCGAGGGGATCAGGGCCGTCCTCGCCGGCGAGCAATCCTCGTTCGAACTCGAATACCCGTGTCACACCCAGTCAGCGAAGCGGTGGTTCCGGTTGTACGCTGCTCCGTTCACCATTGATGGGGAGACATTCGCATCTATCGCACATATCGACATCACGGCCCGGAAGCAACGGGAGTCGGTGCTCGAAGCGGCCTACGACATCTGCACCGACTCAAGCCGGACGTTCACAGAACAGCTCAACGCGCTGTTAGAGCTCGGCTGTGAGACGCTCGGTTCGTCGTTTGGGACGCTCTCTCGGGTCCACGGCGACGAGTACGTGTTCGAGGCAGTCACTGCACCGACGACTGCCGACCTCGAAGCCGGCCGAACGACCAGCATCGAGGACCTCCCGAACTGCAGACACGTCGTCGAACACCGCGAACCGCTCGCGATCAGGGACGTTGAGGCGGACGCGCCGGACCTCGCTGACCCGGAGTGGGGCATTGTGAACTACATCGGCGCGCCCGTCGTCGTCGATGGAGCCGTGTACGGGACGTTCTGCTTCTACGGACTGGAGCCGCGCACAGCGGAGTTCACGCAGTGGGACCTGACGTTCGTCCGGTTGCTCTCCGACTGGGCCGGCTACGAACTCGAACGACAGCGCCACTCGGAACAGCGGGACGCGTTGAACACTGCTTTTCCCGACCCCAGTTTCATTATCGACGCGGAAGGGCGATTTCTCGACTGTCTGACCGACCCGGAGACGATGCTGACGGTAGACGATACGGACACGCTTGTCGGCCAGACGCTACACGAGTTCTTCCCTCACGATACCGCTGATTCGCTACTGGCGGCCGTTCGTGCAGCCCTGCGGACCGGGTCGTTCCAGTCCGTGGAGTACAAACTGCAGGTACCCAGTGACAAGCGGTGGTTCGAGGCACGGGTCGCACCGCTGGAAAGTCGCGCGTACGACCCCGACACTGTCATTTTCGTCGCGCGAGATATCACCGATCATAAGCACCGCCAGACCGAGCTCGAACGACAGCGTGACAAGCTCAAGCAGGCACAGCGGCTCAACGTGCTGGGCAGAGAGATCGCGAAGGCGTTACAGGACACACAGACACGTGAGGGAATCGAATCGGCAGTGTGTGCACATCTCACTGAATCGGACCTGTACCAGGCCGTCTGGACCGGGAGCCGCGGGAGTGCCACGAGCATAACACTGGGTGCCGCTGCTGGGATAGACACGGCGACGTCGGAGCAGCTTTCGTCCGGCGAGCACAGCCTCGCCATCGACGCCATCGACACCGGTGAGGTACAGGTCGTCGAGGACATCGCCAGCGTGTCGACGCCTTCGGACACCAAGATCGACCGCCCACTAATCGAAGACCATTGCTCCGTCGCGGCAGTTCCCCTGACAACTGGCGAGACTACCTACGGCGTACTGATCGTGTACGCATCGACTGGAGCGACGATTGGCTGCCGTGAGTCGGACATCCTGGCTGATCTGGGGCGACTTATCGCGCTTTCTATTCAGCGCGTCCACAGTCAGCAGTCATTGCTGGCGGCGACGACCGTCGAACTGGAGTTCCTGACGCCGGATTCCGACGATATCTTCGCCGGCCTCTCCGCGATGCTCGACTGTTCATTCACGCTCGAACGGCGCGTTCCGATCAGCTCCGGGAACTGTATCCACTATGTTCGCGCCAAGGGTGTGGACAGTGACCGGGTGTGTCAGGCGCTCACTGAGACGCCGTCAGTCGAGTCCTGTGCCGTCGTGGAAACGGCGGCGGAGAACCGAGCGCCCCTGTTCGAAGTCACGCTTGATGAGATATCCACATCGCCGCTTGACACGCTCGCAGATTACGGCGGGGCCGTTCAGCAGGCCGTCGCAGCGGACGGCGATCTGCGGTTCACAGCGGAGATGGCGCCGGATATCAACGTCCGTGCCGTTGTTGAGGCGATTCAGGAGGGAACGCCCGGGACAGAACTACGGAGCAAGCAGTACGTCGACCAGCCGGTCTCGACGGCCACTGACTTCCAGACGCGGATACGCGACCGGCTAACGCCGAAACAGGCCGCCGCGCTCAAGACTGCCTATGCACGCGGCTACTACGACTGGCCGCGAGGGAGCTCCGCGGAGGAACTGGCTGCGACACTCGACATTTCCGCGCCGACCTTGCACTACCGGTTGCGGAAGGCCCACGACGCCGTCATCGGTTCGCTGTTCGACTCCGACACTGGGTCTGAAAAGCTCGACTGACCCTCAGTCGTCTTCGGCACGCTCGATTCGCTGTCGGGCTTGCCGAAACAGACCGCGAAGCGTCTTCGTCTCCCGGCCGGTCGGTTGCGCACGCCCGAGCACCCGCCGGAACAGCCGCCGGGCCTTGTGTTGTTTCTCTTCGGGGTGACCGATAGCACCGAGGAATCGGTCAAACTCCTCGTGTAGGCCCTCGACCGCCGGCGTCTCGGCGAGCGTATGCAGCTCCTCGGGGTGCTGGGTCTCGGCAACAGTTAGCTCACGCAGTTCATAGAGAACGATTGTAGCCGCCTGGCCGAGGTTCAACACCGGATACGACGCGCTGGCCGGGATAGAGCAGATGACGTCCAGCCGTGCGAGTTCGTCGTTCGAGAGCCCGACCCGTTCGCGGCCGAAGACGACGCAGATATCGCCCTCGACGTCCCGGAGCGAGTCGGCCAGGTCGGCCGGTGTCGTCGCCGGATACCGGACGTGGTTGGCGGGGTCCTCGTTCGTCGTCGCCGTGCAGGCGACGGTGTGGTAGTTCTCGACGATGTCGTCGAACGTCACCGTCCGGGCGTTCGGCAGGATGTCGTCACGGGCCTGGCCAGCAAAGCCATACGCTTCGCCGTCTGGGTCTAGCTCCGGCGGGTCGACGAGCAGCAGTTCCGACAGGCCGAAGTTCTTCATCGACCGGGCGATGGTGCCGACGTTGCCCGGCGTCTCCGCGTCGACGACGGCGACCGATATCATACGTCCAGGTCGCTGAGGTCCATATCGATTGTGTCGAGGTCCTCCTCGTCCATCTGCTCGACTTCCTCTTCGAGTCCCGGAATCGCTTCGTCCCTGTCGGGGGCCTCTGGCAGCGCTGTCGGGTCTTCATCGACGTGTTCAAGACCGACGTACCCCTCCGGGGCGCGGTTCCCGTCAAGGAACCACTCGTGGAAGGCCGAGGCCAGGTCAGTATCACCGGCGTAGGCCTCGCCGCCTTCCTCACGGAACCAGTAGATGAAGTCCGTCTCGTGGTCCGAACAGACGACTACCTCGCCCATCGGCTCGCCGTAGATAGCATCCGCGACGTTGCACTGTTCGATGTCTTCGTCGCCGTGAATAAGCCAGCAGGCGTCACAGGGGTCGACAACCCGTTCTGCAAGCACCAGTAACCGCTGGCGAGTTTCCGGCTCCATGGTCTTGAGCGGGCGGACCCGCCCGTCCGACCCAAGCACGTCCTCGTTGAAGCGCCAGCCCCGAAGCCCGATATTGACCTTGCTCATACCTCAAAGTGGGTGAGTCCCGGACTAAAAGAGCGCGATATGCGGGGCGAACAGTGTCGGCCCGTCCGCGCTCCACCGTCATCGCGGAGTGAGAACGAGGTGTGCCAGCCGATTACACCCATCGCTTGCTCGAAACATAGACAGCTCTAGGTAAATTTAACATGATTGTTCCATTTAGGATTCACAGACCGCGTCCAAACCAGGCAAAACTGTCGGACTCGCCCAAACATTTATACGTGATTGGCTTTTCTCCGTAAAAGAACACATGGAACGGCCGACGCGCCAGCGGGATTCTGAACAGGAGGAACGCGAGGAGGAGTCCGAGAGCACGGGCCAGCAGACCTGCCCCGAGTGTGAGTCGGAGTCCATATCTAGCGACGGCGGTGGTGAACTCGTCTGCGAGGACTGTGGCCTCGTCATCGAGGACGAGAACATCGACCGCGGGCCGGAGTGGCGGGCGTTCAATCACTCCGAACGCCAGTCCAAGTCACGCGTCGGAGCCCCCACGACCCAGACGATGCACGACAAGGGGCTGACCACACAGATCGACTGGAAGGACAAGGACGCCTACGGTCGGTCACTCTCCTCGGAGAAGCGGAGTCAGATGCACCGCCTTCGAAAGTGGCAGGAGCGCATCCGAACCAAGGACGCCGGCGAACGGAACCTGCAGTTCGCACTGTCGGAGATCGACCGCATGGCGAGCGCACTCGGTGTCCCCCGGTCGGTCCGGGAAGTCGCCTCGGTCATCTATCGACGGGCGCTCAACGAGGACCTCATCCGCGGTCGCTCCATCGAGGGCGTCGCCACCGCCTGCCTGTATGCGGCCTGTCGACAGGAAGGCATCCCCCGCAGTCTAGAGGAAGTTTCGGATGTCTCCCGGGTCGAACAGAAGGAGATCGGCCGGACGTATCGCTACGTCGCTCAGGAACTCGAACTGAAGATGGAACCGGTCGACCCCAAGCAGTACGTCCCGCGGTTTGCCTCCGAACTGGAACTTTCTGAGGAAGTCCAGTCGAAGGCCAACGAAATCATCGACACCACCGCCGAGCAAGGGCTGCTCTCGGGGAAATCACCCACTGGCTACGCCGCCGCAGCCATCTACGCCGCTTCGCTGCTGTGTAACGAAAAGAAGACCCAGCGCGAGGTCGCTGACGTGGCTCAGGTGACAGAAGTCACCATCCGGAACCGGTATCAGGAGCAGATCGAAGCGATGGGCATCCACTGACTGGCGCGCTTCTCTTTATTCGATACCCTCGCTGTCCGCCGTTCACTTCAGTCACTGTCAGCTATAGCATAGCGTGGGCGGTCGGTACAGGATTGGTAACAAGCAACGTGTAGAGCTATCTGTCTGGGCAGCGAACTAGCGGTATGTCTGTTTCCCCCTCACAGAAACGGGTCGCACTTCTCGTCATCGGACTGGTGGTCCTCTTTGCACCCGCGCTGTTTGTCCTCGCCACCCTTGAGTTTCTCATCCTGTCCGGCAACCTCGCGCTCAACGAAATTTCGCTCCTCGAATTCGTCGAACTGTATCTTATCGATCTTGTGTTATTCGTCCTGCTCGGGTATGGCGTCTACCGGCTGACGTTCTGGCTGATCCAAGATCAGCTTCCAGACGCACTCGATACCGTGGACGGGACTGAAGCGGCCGGCGCGACTGACGAGACAGAGACCACTGGGACTGCCAGTGAAGAGCAGTCCTGACTGGCCGTTGAGTGTCGTCGTATATGCGTGTAGTGCCTCATACAAAAGTGGACTTCACAGCAACGAAGGTCGCTCCCTGCGAACGGCTCCTTTCGTCGCCGTTCGCATTTTCGAGGGGCGCGCTTCGCTTGCCCCTCGCTAGTCCCCTGCAACCGCTGTCGGCTCCTCGGCGGTCTCCCCGGCTGAGCCGAGGTCGATCATCGCCAGCAAGGCAATGACGCCGAAGCCGACTTTCGTGACCACGTCGAGGTAAACGACCACGAGCGTCGCGGTCTCGACATCCATGAGGCCCACTCCTGCCGCACCGAGTAGCCAGACGACCGGATACACAAGCCAGAGGACGACAACGAAGTTCCGGAGTGTGCGGTACAGGCTGACCTCTATGTCGGACAGGGTCGACTTCGCAGCCACTGCGATGTTCCGGTAGAGGAGATAGATGACGCCGCCGAACAGCGCTCCACCGACTGCGAACAACGCGTAGCTAACCGGTGATGGAGTGACCGCGCCGGCGAATCCGAAGACGATAGTCAACGCCTGCAGGACGACGAGTTTCACCGTGTCCTCCCGGCTTGCGCCAGCGAGCAGCGCCAGGAACCAGACGTTGAGCGGCGTCGTTAACAGCCAGTCGACGTAACGGACCACGTACACCGCGTGCCCCTCGCTCTGTATCGACCCGAAGCCAAGCGCCATCAGCGCGTAGGCAACGATGGCGATACCCGGAATCGCGATCAGCAGCAGATACCGCTTCCGCGTCTCTTCGGGGACAAGCGTGTAGCCGTACGCCAGCACCGCCGTCCCGAGCAGTTCACCCAGTAATCCCAGCGTGAACCAGGTTGTTATCGTTGCCATTGTTAGTCATCCCCCACAGCGGCCGTGCTGTCGGTGCCCGTCCCGGCGGAGTTTTCGACAGTGAAGCGGTCCAGTAGCGATTCGAGATCGTCAGCACGCTGCCTGAGTTCCGTCGCGGAGTCAGACACTTCTTCGATGGACGCGGACTGGTCCTGTGCCGCGCCGGCCACGGTGTCCGCCTCCGTCGCCGTCTGCTGACTGATCGTCGTCAAGTCGTCGATAGTCCCCATCACGTCCTGTGCGGTCCGGGCCTGTTCCTCGGTCGCCCGGTCGATCTCCTGAATGCCGGTGTCGACCTCTTCGGTGTACTCGACGATGGTCTCCAGTGCGTCGACGGTCTCCTCGACCGTCGAGACGCCTTCAGTGATTCGGGTGCTGGTCGATTCCATCGTCTCGACGGTGTCGCCGGCCTGCTCCTGAATGGCCTCGATGCGCCCTTCGATGTCAGCGGCGGCCTCTTTGGTCTCCTCTGCGAGGCCCTTGATCTCGTCTGCGACGACAGCGAACCCTTCACCGTCACCGTCAGCGTGGGCGGCCTCGATAGAGGCGTTCAGCGCCAGCATATTCGTCTGCTCAACGATACTCGTAATGACGCCGACAATCTCACCGATTTCGTCGAGTTCATCGTCGAGCGCGTTGATCTCTTCGACGGTCTCGCCGGTCTCGGCCTCGATAGCGCTCATCTCCGTAATAGCTTCCTGTGCGGCTTCGCGGCCGTCCTCGCCAACTTTAGCGGCCGACTGGGACGTGTCGGCGACCTGCTGGGCAGAGGAGGCGACTTGCTGTGCGGTCGCCGAAAGGTTCTGCATCTCTGCGGCCGCCGATTCAAGGCCTTCGTTTTGCTCGGTCGTCCCCTCGAAGATCTCGTTGATCGACTTCGACACCTGCTTGCTGGCCCGGTCGACCCGCTCCGCGTTCGAGTTGACACGGTCGCTGGACTGGATGACGTTCGTCGCGAACGCTTTCATATCGGCGATTGTGTCTTCGAGCGCATCGAGCGTCGTGTTGATGTCCTCGCCGACCTCCGCCATTGCGTCGTTCATGCTGTCCGTTTCCACCCGTGCGGTGAGGTCGCCGTTGGCGGCTGCGTCGAGGGCGTCGCTGTACTGCTGTGCCTTGAGTTCGAGGTGGCCGGTCAGCGCCTCCATCTCGTTGCGTTCGGATTCGACATCCTCACGGGCAGCCTGTGCCTGCTCTTTGGCCGCCTCGGCTTCCTGCTTGGCAGTTTCGGCTTCAGATATCTGTGTCCGGAGGTTTGCCCGCATATTATCGAAGGCAGCGTACAGTGTTCCAAACTCGTCTTCCCGGGACGTATCGAGGTCGACATCCAGCTCACCGTCGGCCATCGCTTCAGCCTTTACCGAAAGCCGCCGCAGCGAAGCAATCGTGTTTCCGCCGATCGTGACCCCGATGAGTCCAAGGTTGACGACGGCAAGCAGGATGAGACCAATGAGGTCAGAGTTGATCTGATCGCTCAGGGCGTATGCGGCCTCCCGGTTGGAGTGGACCATAACGACCCAGTCGTGTGATTCGAGACGGGTCAGCCCCATCAACATACTGTCTGTTTCGTGGAACATTCTCTGTCCGGGTTCGAGCGTGCCCAGCGGGTCCGATTCCATCTGGGAAATCGGTGCTGTCGACCCGATCATCGAGTGGTTGGGGTGTGAGACGAACTCCCCGTCGGTGTTGACAACCGTGGTAAATGACCCTTCGCGGTGGCTCGATATCTGATCGGCCTTCTTCCGGAGGTCGATCATGTACACGAGCGCTCTGTCTTCGTCCCCGGGAACCGGCGAAACGACGGCAACTATCGGGTGGTCAACGACTGAGACGGAGAACGGCTCCGTCACGTGCGTGTCGTCGGGGCCGTCGAACTGTGGCGGGTCCGTAGCGAACGGTGCCCCTTGCTCGGCAGCGTTGACCTCGATGAAGTCCTGATTCGAACTGGCGCGAATCTCGCTTGTCTCGGTGTCAAAGTAGTGTACTGCGACGACACCGGGCGGTAGTTCCTCGTTGGACCGTAACTCCTCCAGTCGTTGCTGTTTCTCCGTGTCCGTTCCGTCGGTGAACACGGGAAGTCGCGACGTCGACCGGACGTTCCGACGCGATGTCGTCAGCCAGTCGTCTAACTGTACTGCCTGTGTCTCTGACAGCGCGGTGATGTCGTCCGCCACGTCTTCTTCGAGAGTGGCGGACGCCTGCACGCTTGTCAGGACTCCAGCAGCGATAATAACAAGTATCGCGAATGAAAGCGCCACCCCGAGCCTGGCAGCGTAACTGCCAGCAATAAAGCTCGGGAGCGGCGAGTCCCTATTTGAATCCATCACGCAATTCTACACAAACCTGCTAATAAAGGGTTGCTACGCAATTCTCACTGATGATAAGCACCACAACCGACTGTAGAAATCCGTCGCCTCGGAACGGCTACCGGTGGAACGTTCTATTGCTCTACTGATATACCTCACAGTCGCAGAGATGGGCACCGGCCCCACCCGTTCGCTGCCGGCGGTTTCGCTGCACGTACCGCGATATGAAAACCATATCAGAAGCCGATCGGACTGTGGGGAAAGGTTTTGCCGATACCGCCTGACGCATACTGCAATGCGTGCTGTACGATTCCACGAATATGGCGGGACGGACGTGCTCCGCGTCGACGACATCGAACGACCAACGCCAGGTCCAGAGGAGGTCCTGCTCGAAGTCGAGGCAGCGGCGGTCAATCCGGTCGATACGTACTTCCGGACCGGCGACTACGAACCGGGCGAACTGCCCTGGATACCCGGCTCCGACTGTGCCGGGACCGTCGCCGCGACCGGCGAGCGCGTGGCTTCCGTCACCGAAGGCGACCGGGCGTTCGCAACCGGGCTGGGCAACTGGCTCCAGGGAACCTGCGCGGAGTACGTCACCGTTCCGGAGTCGCATCTGGCACAGCTCCCCGAGGGAGTGTCCGCCGAGGCGGGGGCGGCCGTCGCGCTCGTCGGCGTCACCGCCTGGCAGACGCTCGTCGACGCCTGCTCGCTGGAGCCGGCCGAACGGGCGCTGATTCACGGCGGGAGCGGCGGCGTGGGCCACGTTGCGGTCCAGTTGGCTGCGGCGAACGGAGCGCGGGTGACGACGACGGCGTCACCGGCCTACCACAACCAACTGGCCGACCTCGGTGCGGACGACGTGCTCGACTACAGTCGGGACGACCTCGCCGACGCGGTGGTTGACGCCGGCGCACCGGACGTGATTCTCGACCACCGGCTCGACGACTATCTCGCGTTCGACGCTGAAGTTGCCGCCCAGAGCGCGCGGATCGCCGCCATCGGGAACACCGACCTCGCGGCGACGTTCGAGAACGTCCCGCGCTGCCGGGCTAAGGCCCTCAGCGTCCACCACGTCTCGATGTTCAACACGCCCGAGTTCGGCGCGGTGCTTTCCCGACTGGCAACGCTCATGGCCGACGACGAACTGACGGCGGTCGTCGCCCGCCGCTACGACCTTGCAGAGGTCCCGGCGGCTCACGACGACGTGCGCAACGACAGCTTCCTCGGCAAACTCGTCGTCACGCCGTAGTCCGACCGGCACTACCGCCTATCGTCGGTCCACAGACTCGACCCTCGGGTTTCTTGAGATGGGCTTTTATATTACTACTATCCATTGACAGTTGTATGTCAACCGAGTATAATTTCGACGGTAAGATAGTACTGATCACGGGCGTTGGCGGGGCGCTGGGCAGTGCGGTCGCAAACGCCTTTCTCAAGGCCGGGGCGACCGTCTGTGGTAGTGACATCGTCGAACCGAACACCGAGGATTTCCTGCTTTCCGACCCCGAACGCGTGGACTTCTACCGGGCGGACTTCAGCGACGAGAACGACGTCGCCGAGACCATCGACGCGGTCGTCGACGAGCACGGGCGACTGGACTACTTGCTGAACATCGCCGGAACGTGGCGCGGCGACACACCGATCCACGAGACGGATGCGGCCACGTTCGATTTCCTGTTCGACGTGAACCTGAAGACGATGTTTCTGGCGTCGAAACACGCGATTCCACACTTGCGGGCTAGCGAGGGCGCAATCGTCTCCGTCTCCGCGCGGTCGTCGCTGGAGGGCGGTGCAGGCGACGGCCTCTACCGAGCGTCGAAAGCCGGCGTCCGACTGCTAACGGAGACCATCGCGGCGGAGAACCTCGGGTCCGTGCGAGCCAACGCCGTCATGCCCAGCGTCATCGACACCCCGATGAACCGGGAGATGATGCCCGACGCTGATTTCGAGACGTGGGTCGACCCGAAAGATATCGCCGACGTACTGTTGTTCCTCTGTTCTGACGCCGCAGCCGTGACCAGCGGAGCGGCAGTACCGGTGTACGGCGAGGTCTGACGTTGGTGGCTGTATCTGGCCCGCCTGCCGCCCGGCCTTAGCCCCACGTTTCTCGTCGTCACGTATCCGCACTGTCAGGAACCGGCGGCAAGGGGGTATCAGTGCTGATGTCTCGGCTGTTGTTTGGCTTCGAGAGTTATGTGTTTGTCCTGACATTACGGCGGAGTATTGCGAATCGGAATCACTGTGGTTTTTATACCCCAAAAGAATATGCCGCATCACAATGAGTGACAGAGAAACGTGGGCCTCACGGCTCGGGTTCCTTCTCGCAGCGATTGGTAGCGCAGTCGGTCTCGGAAACATCTGGCAGTTCCCGTTCAAGACCGCGACAAACGGCGGCGCAGTGTTCCTCGTCTTTTACCTCGTCGCCGTGTTGCTCATCGGCTTTCCGGCAATGCTGGCAGAGTTCATCATCGGACGGCGAACGAACCGTAATGCCGTCGACGCGTTTGCAGAACTCGGATTCAAGCAGTGGCGGGTCGTCGGTGGCCTAGGCGTCTTTACGGGATTCTGGATCCTCTCGTATTACAACGTCGTCGGCGGGTGGGTCATGCGATATATCCTCGGTAGCGCAACGGGCGCATACTTCGGAAACTCCGCGGAGTACTTCGGAGCCATCGCCAGTGGGCCGGAAGCTGTCGTCGGACAGGCACTGTTCCTGCTGATCTGTGTCGGTATCGTCGCAGTGGGTGTCGAGGACGGTATCGAGAAGGCGACGAAGGTGATGGTCCCCAGCATCGTTCTCCTCATGATCGGGATGGCGGCCTGGGTTACCACGCTTGAGGGAGCAGGGGCTGGCTACAGCTACTTCCTCTCACCGGACTTCTCC
The DNA here is from genome assembly GCF_011440255.1 of Haloarcula sp. JP-Z28. Taxonomy (NCBI): domain Archaea; kingdom Methanobacteriati; phylum Methanobacteriota; class Halobacteria; order Halobacteriales; family Haloarculaceae; genus Haloarcula; species Haloarcula sp. JP-Z28. The sequence continues at coordinate 175,739 of NZ_JAAOHT010000003.1, forward strand.
ACGCTGGCGGCGAACGCTGGCGACCTGATTCCGTTCGCAGTTGGACAGGCGTTTTTCACCCTCTCGCTGGGGATGGCAGCCATGATTACCTACTCCTCGTACATCGGTGACGACGAGAGCCTCCCGGTGGATGGTGGCATCATTGTCGTGACGAACACGCTCGTTGGTGTGCTGGCCGGGCTGGTCGTGTTCCCGATTCTCTTCGCCATCAACGTCAGCCCCGACACCAGCGGTCCGTCGGCCATCTTCGTCGCGATGGCGTCGGCGTTCCCACAGCTCCCCGGAGGTCGACTCCTCGGTGTCGTGTTCTTCGGCGTTGTCCTCATCGCTGCAATTTCCTCCGCCATTAGCCTCCTCGAGGTTGCAGTCTCCTACGGCGTCGACAACACGTCATACTCACGAGTGTCTCTGGCGGCGATGCTCGGAGTTGTGCTGTTCGTTCTCGGATTCCCGTCAGCCTGGGACCTAGCGTGGTTCGGCTGGTTCGACACGCTCGCGTACAAGCTGTTCCTCCCGCTGTCAGTGCTGCTCATCCTGGTGTTCGTCGGCTGGGTGCTCTCCTCCAACGCAGTTGCCGAGCTCCGACAGGGGACGGGTGGGCTCCGGGCATTTGGTCCGACCTGGCTCTGGATGGTCCGAACGGTAGTTATCCTCGGCGTGCTCCTGACGCTGGCCCTCGGCCTGCAGACGCTGTTCCTCGCTGAGGACCCCGCGATCATCCCGCCAATATAACCGACGCACAGCCTCGGTTTCCCGCGGACCTTCTTCGCGACGGTTTGTAGTGACCGCCCGGTGTATCCGGTCGTCGCGAGATGTTTTTTTCCAGCCGTAGCAGCCTAGCCACGTGCAGAAGGGCGGCATGTCGCTCACGAACTGCGCAGGCGTAGATACACGCCACCGAAGAGACAGACCGTTGCCACCAGCAATAGACCACCGCTCAGCACGTCTCTGAGGACCCCGGAAACACCGGGATGCTCGATAAGTCCGAAGGTCCCCTCAAACGCTATCGACTGAAACACTAGCGCCAGTCCGCCTATCGGTATCAACAGTTGTCGACTGCGTGTATTTTCACCGACAGTCATGCCCGTTGGGATACATGACGGTGGAGTGAATACTTTGCTGAATCTCTGTGGCCGGCGGGCTCAGTGTACTCCCTATCCTAAGTGAGGTCGAAACAGGCATATGACACCCTAACGGCCTATCTCAGTCGGACTCGAACCCACGCTGTTCGTCCGCAATGCCGAGACTTTCGGACACAGTGTCACCCTCGTCGGTAGTAGCCGGGAGCAGTGCCCGGATGTCGACCGACTCGCTGCCCAGTACTACGAACCCCGTGAAGATAGTCAGGAAGCCCGCCACTGCGGTCGGGGTGATTGCCTCACCGAGCAAGGCCCACCCGC